>JBOIFQ010000309.1:0-1870 GCA_050741655.1 Burkholderiales bacterium
GTGCCGGTGCATACCGATGCAAGTCCGGGCTTTCCTGCTCATACTCTGGACCAACCGCACCTGCGCCACCGCGAGGGATTCAAACTCACAGACGCGGGAACGGATTTGACCGGCGCGCTGGATGAAGCCAATTACTGCATCTGGTGCCATGAGCAAGGCAAGGATTCCTGCTCCACCGGGCTCAAGGAAAAAGCGCCAGCCGAGGGATTCAAGAAAAGCTCATTCGGCGTAACGCTGGCGGGCTGCCCGCTGGAAGAAAAAATTTCCGAGTTCCATAAAGTAAAAACCGAAGGCTACGCCATCGGCGCGCTGGCCATGATCAGCGTGGATAACCCGATGGTGGCCGCCACCGGGCATCGCATCTGCAACGACTGCATGAAGTCGTGCATTTACCAGAAACAGGAACCGGTCAATATTCCGCAGGCGGAAACGCGCACGCTGAAAGATGTGCTGGAATTGCCGTGGGGTTTTGAAATCTACAGCCTGCTCACGCGCTGGAACCCGCTCGATCTGCGCCGCCCCTATCCCAAACCCGCTTCCGGAAAGCGCGTTTTGATCGCGGGCATGGGCCCCGCCGGTTTCACGCTGGCACATCATTTGATGAATGACGGCCACGTGGTAGTAGGCATGGATGGTTTGAAAATCGAGCCGCTGCCCGCCGCAATCTCCGGCGTGGATGCGCTGGGCAAGCGCGTTCCGTTCAAACCCATCCACCATGTCACTGAACTTTACGAAGCGCTGGACGATCGCGTGATGGCGGGATTCGGCGGCGTGGCCGAATACGGCATCACCGTGCGCTGGGACAAGAATTTTCTGAAACTGATCCGTCTGCTGCTCGAGCGGCGCGATCAATTCGCGTTGTTCGGCGGCGTGCGCTTCGGCGGTACACTCACGGTGGAGGAAGCGTTTGCGCAAGGCTTCGATCACATCACGCTCGCAGCCGGCGCCGGACGTCCGACCATCATAGACATGCCGAACGGCCTGGCGCGCGGCGTGCGCACTGCTTCCGATTTTCTGATGGCGTTGCAATTGACCGGCGCGGCCAAAACCGACTCCATCGCCAACATGCAGATCCGCCTGCCGGTGGTGGTGATCGGTGGCGGACTTACCGCGATAGATACCGCGACCGAGTCGCTGGCTTATTATCCGGTGCAAGTAGAAAAATTCCTGCAACGCTACGAAATTCTGGCGGCGGAACGCGGCGGCGCCGCGGTGCGCAGCAAATGGCACCCGGAAGAACGGCATGTCGCGGATGAATTCATCGCGCACGCCAGAGCGATACGCAGCGAGCGCGCGCAGGCGGCGGCGGAAAAACGCGCGCCGCGTCTGCTCGATTTGCTGCAAGGTTGGGGCGGCGTCACCATCGCTTATCGCAAGCGCCTGATAGACAGTCCCTCCTACACCCTCAACCACGAGGAAGTGGACAAGGCGCTGCAGGAAGGCATCACTTTCGCGGAAGGATTGAATCCGCTGCGCGTGGAAGTGGATGCCTTCGGCGCGGCACGCGCATTGCGCATGGCGGTGCAAAAACGCGCTGAAGACGGCAAATGGAGCGCAATCGGTCAGATCGAACTTCCGGCGCACACCATTCTGGTCGCGGCCGGGACTCAACCCAACACCGTGCTGGCGCGCGAGGACCCGAACAACTTCAGTCTCGACGGGCGTTACTTTCAGGCTTGCGACGAAGACGGCAATCCGGTGCAGCCGGAAAAAAATATTTCTAAACCTAAAACAGCGCAGGTACTGCTGTCGAAGCGCGCCGACGGCCGCTTCATCAGTTTTTTCGGCGACCTGCACCCTTCGTATTTTGGCAACGTGGTGAAAGCCATGGGCGGCGCCAAGCAGGGCTATCCGGTGGTGAGCCGCGTGC
>JBOIFQ010000310.1:0-6267 GCA_050741655.1 Burkholderiales bacterium
GCATGGACGTGACGGTGGTGCATCTGATGGAGTGGCTGATGGAGCGTCAGCTCGACAAGACCGCGGCGGGATTGCTGCAGCGTTCGCTGGAACAAAAAGGCCTGAAATTCCTGCTGCCAGCGCAGACTGTGGAAATCGTGGGCGCAGGCGGCAAGGTCAAGGCGGTGAAATTCAAGGACGGCAAGCAGATTCCCGCCGACCTGGTGGTGATGGCGGTGGGCATCCGTCCCAATACCGCGCTGGCGGAAGCGGCCGGCCTGCATTGCAACCGCGGCATCGTGGTCAACGACACCATGCAGACTTTCGATCCGAAAATTTACGCCGTGGGCGAATGCGTGTCGCATCGCGGCGTGGCGTACGGCCTGGTGGCGCCGTTGTTCGAGATGAGCAAGGTGTGCGCCAATCATCTGGCGCAAATGGGCATCGGCCGCTATCAGGGCTCGGTCACTTCGACCAAGCTCAAGGTCACCGGCATCGACGTGTTCTCGGCCGGCGATTTCAGCGGCGGCGATGACGCCGAGGAAATCGTGATGCACGATGCGGTGTCGGGCGTGTACAAGAAAATCGTGCTCAAGGACAACAAAATCATCGGCTCGGTGCTGTACGGCGATACCGTGGACGGTTCGTGGTATTTCCAGATGCTGCGCGAAGGCCACAACATCAATGATATCCGCGATCATCTGATGTTCGGGCAATCGCATCTGGGCAACGCCGGGCATCAGGGCCAGAGCAAAGCGGTGATGATGTCCGATGCGATGGAAGTGTGCGGCTGCAACGGCGTGTGCAAGGGCGCCATCATCAAGGCGATCAAGGAACAGGGCTTGTTCACGCTCGACGATGTGCGCAAGCACACCAAGGCGTCGAGCTCGTGCGGCTCGTGCACCGGCCTGGTCGAGCAGATTCTGTCTTCGACCCTGGGCGGCGGCTACACGCCGCAGGCCAACGTCAACAAGCCGATGTGCGGCTGCACCGATTTCACGCACGAGGAAGTGCGCAAGGCGATTCGCGAACAGAAGCTGCTGTCGATTCCGCAAGCCATGAAATTTCTCGAGTGGCGCAATCCCAACGGCTGCGCGAGCTGCCGCCCGGGCCTGAATTATTATTTGATTTCCACCTGGCCGCATGAAGCCAGGGACGATCCGCAATCACGTTTCATCAACGAGCGCGCGCACGCCAATATCCAGAAAGACGGCACCTTCTCGGTGGTGCCGCGCATGTTCGGCGGCGTCACCAATTCCAGCGAACTGCGGCGCATCGCCGATGTGGTGGATAAATACCGGATTCCCACCGTGAAAGTCACCGGCGGGCAGCGCATCGATTTGCTGGGCGTGAAAAAAGAAGACCTGCCCGGAGTGTGGAAGGATCTCGACATGCCATCGGGCCATGCTTACGCCAAGGCCTTGCGCACGGTGAAGACCTGCGTCGGCTCGGAGTGGTGCCGCTTCGGCGTGCAGGATTCGACCAACATGGGCATCGCGCTGGAAAAGGACTTATGGAAGATGTACGCGCCGCACAAGGTGAAGCTGGCGGTGTCCGGTTGCCCGCGCAACTGCGCCGAATCCACCATCAAGGACGTGGGCGTGATCGGCGTGGATTCCGGCTGGGAAATTTATGTGGCGGGCAACGGCGGCATCAAGGCCGAAGTCGCGCAATTCCTGGTGAAAGTGAAAACTTCGGAGGAAGTGCTGGAATACGCCGGCGCTTTTTTGCAGCTGTACCGCGAGGAAGGCCGCTATCTCGACCGCACCGTGCATTACGTGGCGCGCGTGGGGCTGGATTACGTCAAGAAAAAAATCGTCGAGGACGCGGAGAACCGCAAAGCGCTTTACGCGCGGCTGCAATACGCGCTGCAGGGCCAGCCCGACCCCTGGGCCGAGCGCGCGGCCGGCGTGGACAAGCGCGAGTTTGAATCGCTCAAGGCGGGAGAAGAGGCGCGCGTATGAGTCTATGGGTGAAAGTTGCCGCGCTGGAAGACATTCCCCCGCTGGGGGCGCGGGTGGTCAGAAGCACGCTCGGCGACATCGCGGTGTTCCGCAACAGCGCAGACGAAGTGTTTGCCTTGCGCGACAAATGTCCGCACAAAGGCGGACCGCTGTCGCAAGGCATCGTGCATGGACGCAAGGTCACCTGCCCTTTGCACGGCTGGAATATCAATCTTGATTCGGGCGCGGCGGTGGCGCCGGATACGGGATGCACGCAAGCGTTCGAGGTGAAAGTCGAATCTGGAACAATTTATTTGAATCTTGAGGTGGCGCAGCGCGGCCTGCGCCAGGGAGAACAGCATGCCGGTTAATGAACTGGTGGTGAGGATCAATTCGTGCGGTGATTAACGCTTATGAATTTTTTTAATCGCGGCGGGCAAAGGTGTTCGCCGCGAAAGTCAAGGGAGACGTTATGAAAAGTTCGTTCTGGAAATCCGGGCACAAGCCTACTTTATTTTCCGCTTTTCTGTATTTCGACCTGAGCTTCATGGTGTGGGTGATGCTGGGGCCGCTGGGCGTGCAAATCGCCAAGGACCTGGGACTCACTGCGGCGCAGAAAGGGTTGATGGTGGCGACGCCGGTGCTGGCGGGTGCGATTCTGCGCATCGTCATGGGAGTGCTGAATGACCATCTCAAGCCGAAGAAAGCGGGAATCATCGGGCAAGTCATCGTGATCGCGGCGCTGTTCATCGCCTGGATGATCGGCGTAAAAACTTACACGCATACCTTGCTGCTGGGTATTTTCCTGGGTGTGGCGGGCGCATCGTTCGCGGTGGCGCTGCCCCTGGCTTCACGCTGGTACCCGCCGGAACATCAAGGCACCGCGATGGGCATCGCCGGCGCCGGCAATTCAGGTACGGTATTGGCGGCGCTGCTGGCACCCGGGCTGGGCATGGCTTTCGGATGGAATAATGTATTTGGCCTGGCGGTAATCCCGCTGGTCATCACGCTTGTTGTTTACGCCGCGCTGGCCAAGGACTCTCCCGAATGTCCCGCGCCCAGGCCGCTCACCGCTTACCTGGACGTGCTCAAGGATCGCGATGCCTGGTGGTTCATGGCTTTTTACAGCGTCACCTTCGGCGGTTTCGTGGGGCTCGCTTCGTCGCTGACCATTTATTTCAACGATCAGTACGGGCTGCCGGCCGTCACCGCCGGTTATTTCACCGCGGCCTGCGTGTTTGCCGGTTCATTGGTGCGTCCGCTTGGCGGTTTGGTGGCGGACCGTATCGGCGGCATCAAGTCGCTCTCCTTTGTCTATATCGTTGCCGCCGCGGCGCTGTTCGTGGCGAGCACCGGTCTGTCTCAAGCGTGGATGGGGCTGTCGGTGTTCGTGGTGGCAATGCTGAGTCTGGGCATGGGCAACGGCGCGGTGTTCCAACTGGTGCCGCAGCGCTTTCGCAAGGAGATCGGCGTGATGACGGGTTTGGTGGGAATGGCCGGGGGCGTAGGCGGTTTTTATCTGGCCTCGAGTCTCGGCTATTCCAAGCAACTCACCGGCAGTTATCAAACCGGCCTGATCATTTTCGGCATGCTGGCGTTGCTGGCCTTGCTCGGTCTCAGCGGGGTGAAGACGCGCTGGCGTACCACTTGGGGCGCACCTCATCTTACTACCGCCAGAATTTGAGCGGCGGAATGCACGCGGGGAATCGGTTAACATGGCATGATGCCTCTGCAACTTGCCACCGGTCACGCCAGTCTGCAAGGCGTGCGCGAATGTAACGAGGATTTTTGCGGTATCGTAACTCCTGGCGCCGCCGAGCTCGAGGCCAGGGGCGCGCTGCTGGCGCTTGCCGATGGCGTATCCGGTAACGGCGGCGGGCGCGAAGCGGCAGAATATACAGTGCGCGGCCTGCTCGCCGATTACTATGCCACCCCTGATACCTGGGGAGTGCATTTTGCGCTCGACAAGGTGTTGAATGCCCACAACCGCTGGTTGCTGGCGCAGACCACACAGCCTTCCGGCCAGCACGGCAAGGCGACCACGCTCACCGCCCTGATTCTGCGCGGACGGCGTTATTATTTAACCCATATCGGCGACAGCCGCGCCTATCTGTTGCGCAACGGGCGGCTGGCGCAGCTTACTTCCGACCACGTGTGGGATCATCCGGAAATGCGCCATGTGCTGACGCGGGCGGTCGGCCTCGACCCGCACCTGGCGATGGATTATGCCGACGGCGAATTGCAAAACGGCGATGTGTTCCTGCTGTTGAGCGACGGCGTGTGGGAACCGCTCGGTCACCAGCGTCTTCAGCAGATACTGCTGCAACATTCTGATCCGCAGCGCGCGGCGGAGCAGCTCACGCAAGCCGCACTGGGCGCGGGCGGACAGGACAATGCCAGTGCCGTGGTGGCGCGCATTGACGCCGTGCCGGCTGAAAATCTTCCCGACAGCCTGGCGCAGGCGCTGCACCTGCCGCTGCCGCAGCGACTCAAGCCCGGTGAACGGATTGACGATTTTGAAGTGCTGGAAGTGCTGCACGAATCGCGCGCCACTTTGCTATATAAAGTGCAAGCTATCACCGAGGGTAGCGTGCAGGTGTTGAAAACGCTGCAGCCGCACCTGCATAACGACCGTGAAAGCTGTGAAGGTTTGCTGGTGGAAGAGTGGCTGGCCAAGCGCATCGTTTCGCATTATTTTTCCCAGATCGTGCCGCTGCCGGTTGCGGCGCGCAATTATCTGTATTACGTCATGATTTATCATCAAGGCGCCACGCTGCAACAGCACCTCGATTCCGGCCGGCATTTCAGCGTGGCCGAAACCGTTCAATGCGGCATCCGCATTCTCAAGGGCTTGGGTGCGCTGCATCGCCTGTCCATCATTCATCGCGATATCAAGCCCGCCAATTTGCATGCGGGTGAAGACGGCAGGCTGCGTATTCTGGATTTAGGCGTGGCGCTGGCCGCGGGCCTGCCCCACACCGAAGCGCAAGGCAATCCGGGCACACCCAGTTATATGGCGCCGGAACTGCTGCAAGGCGAAGCGGCGTCGCCGCAAAGCGATTTATACGCTACAGGGGTAAGCCTTTATCACTTGCTGACGCGCAAATATCCCTACGGCGAGATCGAACCGTTCCAGCATCCCAAATTCGCCGAGCCCGCGCCGCCGACGCGCACCCGGCCCGATATTCCGCGCTGGCTGGAAAATATCCTGCTCAAGGCGGTGGCGCACGACCCGGCCAATCGTTTTGAAACCGCGGAAGAATTCCTGCTCGCGCTGCAAAAAGGAGATGCCGTGCCCCTCGTGCATGTCCCGCATACTCCGCTGGCGGCGCGCGATCCGCGATTTTTATGGCGCAGCATCGCGCTGGTGGCGATGGTTCTCAATCTGCTTTTGATCTATTTGTTGCTGGTGCGCTGATTGCGCGCGCATTTGCTCCGGCGCGCGGGTTTGTTATAGACTGTGCGGGTTGCATTACCGAGGAGTGCTTATGAAAAACCCATTGGATTCTCTGTGGGGCACGGTCATCAGCGGTCTGGTCCTGACGCTGATTCTTTATCAAATCGCTAAACATTTCCTGGGGGGCTGATATGGATTTCGTACCGGCAATCGCGCGCTGGCTGCATTTACTGGCGGGCGTGATGTGGATCGGCCTGCTTTATTATTTTAATTTCGTGCAGGCGGATGCGATGAAAGCGGCGCAGGCCGACGGCAGCGCGGCCGGCATCAGCAAGCACGTCGCTCCGCGCGCGCTGTTTTATTTCCGCTGGGCGGCAGTGGTGACCTGGCTGGCCGGCGCGGCGTTGCTCGGGCGCAATTTTATCCCGGCGTTCGGACTGCAGGGTGTGTATGCGGTGATCGGTGTCGGCGCCTGGCTCGGCACCATCATGCTGTTTAACGTGTGGGTTCTGATCTGGCCGAATCAGAAGAAAATTCTCGGCCTGGTGCCAGCCAGCGACGAGGAAAAAGCCAAGGCGCGGCGTACGGCGTTTCTGGCTTCGCGCACCAACACCATGCTTTCCATTCCCATGCTGTTCTTCATGGCGGCGGGTGCGCATACCGCGGTTTATTTCGGTTAGTGCTTATAAAAAACCCGCCACACGGCGGGTTATTCCCCGCGCGGGGCCAGTGACAAGCCTTCGACTGTCATACCCGGTTTGATCCCGAGTTTGCCGAACCAGCCTTGCTGCATTTCCAGCGCGTAGAGCGCGGGCGCCGCAGCCGCATGGCTGTCCTTGCTGAATGGCGTCATGTCGGCGATATTGATAATCACGCCTTGCGCGTCAATAAACGCCACGCTCAAGGCCACCGAAGTGTCTTCCATCCACATGCTTGGTATGCCGGCGT
>JBOIFQ010000311.1:0-1945 GCA_050741655.1 Burkholderiales bacterium
CCACAGCACCAGCAGCGGGCAGTTTATCCTGTTGTGCAAATCCGCCGCATCGTGCTGAAAATCAACGGTGGCGGCGGCGCGGTAATCCTCGAGCATGGCGCGCTGGGTGCCGGGCAGCTTGAATACGCGCAGATACTCCTGCATCACCGGTTCTTCAATCGCCTGCGGCGGACAGCCCAGCGTTTTGAAAGCGAAGCGCAAAAATTGTTCCGGATGCGAGCCGATGAGGAGTTCCGGCAGATCCGGCACCTGGAAGAAAAACCAGTGCCAATAAGCCGCGGCGAGCTCCCGGGTGGTGCGGGAGAGCAGCGTGTGGGTGGGCACGATGTCGAGCACGCAAAGTTTTTCCAGCGCGTGCGAATGATCCAGCGCCAGGCGATGCGCCACCCGGCCGCCGCGGTCATGTCCTACCGCCATGAATTTTTCGCAACCCAGCGCTTGCATCAACAGCTTGATGTCGAGCGCCATGCTGCGCTTGTCGTAGCCGCCAGGCGGCTTGTCGGAATCACCATAACCGCGCAGATCCGGACACACCACACTATAGCGCGGCAACAGTTGCGGCACGATTTTGCGCCACATCAGCGCGGTCTGCGGATAGCCGTGCAGCAATACCAGCGGCGCGCCCTGGCCGCCGCTCCAGACATTAAGCTGCACGCCGTTAACGCGCACCCTTTGTTGCCGCATGCCGTGCATATTGTTCTCCATGAGTGCGCCAGGTTCTGCTTGCATTGTAAAGCACGGCGGCGCCAGGATTCCATTACAATTCCTTGCAATATGCCTTCAAGGGTTAAGCTGGTACGCGAAAGCTACCGTATCCCGTCTGCGGATGCAGGTATTGATCTTTACGTGCGCAATAAGCGGCCGCAAAACAAGCAACACTTCCGCGCTGAAAAAATTTTGCTGTACCTGCACGGCGCGACCTATCCCGCCGAAACCGCGTTTGATTTCCCCATCGGCGGCGGGTCCTGGATGGACTACATCGCGCGCCGCGGTTTCGATGTGTATCTGATGGATGTGCGCGGCTATGGCGGCTCGACGCGCCCGCCGCAGATGTACGCCGCCGCCGAAACCAGCCCGCCCATCGCCGATACCGCAACCGCCATCCGCGACTTGAACGCAGTCATTGAACATATATGCGCGCGGCGCAAGGTGGAAAAAATCAATCTCATGGGCTGGTCGTGGGGCACGTCCATCATGGGCGCCTACACCGCGCGCAACAATCACACAGTCAACAAACTGGTGCTGTACGCGCCGCTGTGGCTGGGAAACAGTGCGTTTGTCTCCAGCGCACATGGCGTGCAAGGCGCTTATCGCGTGGTGGCGCTGGATTCGATTCGCGAACGCTGGCTGCAAGGAGTGCCGCGAGATAAAACCTCAGATCTGATTCCCGCGGGCGTGCTGGAAAAATGGATCAAGACCACGCTCGCCACCGATCCCATAGGCTCGAAACGCAATCCGCCGGCACTGGTGGTGCCCAATGGCGCAATCAAGGATTTGCGCGATTATTGGGCCAAGGGCGTGGCATATTACGACCCCGGAAAAATCACCGTGCCGGCGCTGGTGGCGCACGCCGAATGGGATCACGATTTGCCAAGCCCGGTAGCGCAGACGTTTTTCTCCCGGCTCACACAGACACGCTATAAACGTTATATCGAGATCGGGGAAGGCACGCATGCGCTGCTGCTGGAAAAAAACCGCATGCAGCTATACCATGAAGTACAGCTTTTTCTGGAACAAACCGCGCCAGAATAATTACGCCTTTTGCGAGGCGTTAAAGCCTATTTCGATTTAGTGGAGAAAAGCTCGGCTGGAACCCGGCGGTGCAGGTTTTCCAATTCCTGTTGGTGCTGGCAGGGATCAGTATCCGCCGGCCGCGCCGCCGGTTTTTGTACTCCAGTGTCAAGCCGCCGCGACTCGAAATATAAATCATCGTCGTCCGCCATGC
>JBOIFQ010000312.1:0-7117 GCA_050741655.1 Burkholderiales bacterium
CGCTGGATGAGCTGGACAAATTCCACGTAGCCCATGCGCGGCGATAGTTTAATGCGCGGGTTGGATTCGAGGCGTGTCAGCAAATCGAACTGGGTCAATTTTTTCCGGGTGGCCGGGTGCAAGACGAAAACCAGGGGATAGCGTACCACGGCTGTTTCCAGCAGGCCGATAATGCGGGCCAGCCGCCGCCGGTTGAAGATGTTCTCAAAACGATGGATGGAAACGACGCCAAAAGTTTTTTCCACGAACGGCGCCGCGTTTTTATGCGGTACGGCGAGTGCGATGGCAAGTGCATCAATCAAGGTATTGTATCCGGTGTTAATCCTCTGCGAGGAATACTTTTTCATATTGTCGTATGGCCATGTCCCCGGGCAGAATGCCAAGTCGGACAATCTGAATACAGCGCGGCGGGTCAGCTCCTCGGGAAAGGGATGAAAAATATTGCCGGAGCGCAATCCGGCCTCGATATGCGCTACCGGTACGCCTTTCAGCTTGCCCACAACGGCTCCGAGCAGGGTTGAAAAAGTGTCGCCGTGAACCAGTATCACATTATTCACGCCGGAATCAGGAACAAACCTGTCCGCTTCGCGCAGGCATTTCCACAAGCAGCGCACGAACCAAATACCCATTTGCACAATGCCGGTGATTTCTTTCCCTTCATACAAGTGTTGGCGCGGAATACGGATACCGAAATCGGCCAGCAGTTGCTGCATGGTTTCCTGGTGCTGCCCGGTGAACACCAAATTAAACGGCAGGCGGCGTTTTTCAATTTCCAGGATGACAGGCGCCATTTTAATCAACTGCGCGCGAGTGCCGACGAAACAGGAAATCATTGCCCGCTTACGCCTTGAATGATCTGCTGCCGGGCAACAGCAAGGTCAGCGAGCCCAGCAGTTCGAACGCCACTACGCAGAGCCGGTACAGCAGGTTAAGCATGATGGCGTCGTTAAGCGGAATGAAGCCGGCGAGAATCGCGCTGGCCACTACTTCGCGTACCCCGATTCCGCCGGGCGCGAACAAGGCGAGAAAACCCAGGGTGTTGCCTGCCGCGTTGGCCAGCAGCAGGGCAAAAATCAATTCAGCGCCAGTGTGAGTTTCAAAGAAAGCCTGATAAATGCAGGCAAACGACAGTCCGCTCCACAGCCACACCGCCAGATAAGCGAGCAGCAGAACGAGATAGTTTTTATGCGTGATATCGCGCCAGCTTGTGGGCTGTTTCTCAACCGAAAATCTGGAGGCCAGATGCCTGGATAGCCGCACCAAGTATTTTTGGCCCAGCATTCCCACCGGAACGCTGAGAAGTCCCAGCGCGCCCACAGCCCATGCCCATTCTGTTTTGAACAGCAGGGCAATCATCAAACACGACAACACCACCGCTGCATGCAGGAAAATAAGCTGCTCGTGAAAAGTCGCGAGCAGGCTTTGCTCTATCAGGACGCCTTGCTGCTTCATCAACGCCGCGCGCGCCGCCATGCCCCATACCTTGCCGGGAAAATATTTGCCCAGGGTGGTCAAAGCCAGATGCGAAACGCCGACCAGCAACGGCAGTCTTACGCCGGCGGTGAGCCAAATGATTTTTCCCCAACACCAGGCGGCATTGGTCCACATCGCGGCTTGCAGCACCACGGCGAGAATCAAATAAGGTATCGAGATACGCAGCGGGCCCACGAGCCGGGCAGATTGCTGCTGAAAATAATCGAAGACAAAAAACAGGCTCGCCAGCACGAACAGGACGAGCCAGGCATTTTTTGCGAGCTTCAAAAATCTTTCACGCGACATGAGTTGGCGGATTTTACAGTGGAGATTCGGTGCATGGAAGAGGCGCGGCTCAATGCGCTCCGGGTTCGAACTATTTCGCTCCGGCTTCGCTGCAAAATCAGAATAACGCACGGGCGTTATTCGTAGCGCAGCGCTTCGACCGGTTTCAGATAGGCCGCCTTGCGCGCGGGATAATAGCCGAAGAATAGTCCGGTAGCGGCGGCGAAAGCAAATGATACGCCGACGGAAACCAGCGTCACCACCGTCGCCATGTCGGCCAGACGGCTCGCCAGCCACGCGCCGGCGACGCCCAGCGTCACTCCCGCCAGGCCGCCGAACACGCAGATGGCGAGCGCTTCCATCAGGAACTGCAAAAGAATATCGCGCCGCGCCGCGCCGATGGCCATGCGGATGCCGATTTCGCGCGTGCGCTCGGTAACCGACACCAGCATGATGTTCATGATGCCGATGCCGCCCACCAGCAAGGAAATCGAGGCGATCGCGCCCAGCATCAGCGACATGGCGCGCGCGGTGCCGGCGGCGCTTTGCGCCAGGGCGGACAGATTGCGTATCGAAAAATCGCTTTCCACCTCTTCCGCTATGCGATGGCGCACGCGCAGCAGCTCGGTTATTTCTTTTTGCGCCTGCGGCATCAGTTCCGCAGTCTGCGCCTGCGCCATGATGTAGCGCACCGTGCCGGGGAACGGGTTGCCGAACAATTTGCTTTGCGCGGTGGTGAGCGGAATCAGCACCGTGTCGTCCTGGTCGCGTCCATCCAGGCTTTGCCCCTTGGCGGCGAGCACGCCGATCACCTGATACGGGCTGTTCTTGATGCGGATGGATTTTCCCAGCGGGTCTTCGTCGCCGAACAGGTTTTTCACCACCGTCTGTCCGAGCACGGCGTAGCGGGTGGCGCTGCGCAGATCGGCTTCGGTGAACGGTTGCCCGGTTTCCAGCGGCCAGCTGCGCACTTCGAAATAGCTGGGAGTGACGCCGTAGACCGCGCTACTCCAGTTGTTGGGACCATAGACCAGCTGCGCGTTGCCGGAGTGCACCGAAGCCACGCTTTTCACCGCCGGCAAGGCGCTAAGGGCTTGCGCGTCGGCGTAAGTCAGGCTCGGCGCCGAGCCGGTGCCGGTGCGCAGGCCGCCGGAAGTGGTGGCGCCGGAGAGCACGATGAAAAGATTGCTGCCCATGCTGGCGATGGATTCATTGACGGTGCTCTGCGCGCCCTGGCCGATGGCGAGCATCAGCACCACCGCCGCCACCCCGATCACCATGCCGAGCATGGTGAGCGCGGTGCGCAGCGGATTGAGCGCCATGGCGCGCCAGGATTCGGCCGGAATTTCAGTGAAGCGCATGTTCCACCTTGCCATCGTGCGCGACCTTGCCGTCCACGAAACGTATCAGGCGCGAAGCATGGCGCGCGATATCCGCCTCATGCGTCACCAGCACGATGGTGATGCCGAGCTCGCGGTTGAGCCGCGTGAACAGCCCCATGACTTCATTGCTGGTCTGGGTATCGAGATTGCCGGTGGGTTCGTCGGCGAGTATCAGTTGCGGCTTGTTGGCCAGCGCACGCGCAATCGCCACGCGCTGCTGCTGCCCGCCCGAGAGCTGATTGGGCAAATGATGCGCCACCGGTTCCAGCCCTACCTGGCGCAGCAGTTCGCGCGCCTGCGCGCGGCGCTCGCTTTTGCCGGTGCCGGCATACAGCATGGGCAGCGCCACATTGTCGAGCGCGGTGACGCGCTTCAGCAGATTGAATCCCTGAAACACGAAACCAAAAGTACGGTTACGCAGATAAGCCAGCTCGTCGGCGCCGATGTGCGCCACATCGCGGCCATTCAGGTAATACGCGCCGGCGCTCGGCGTATCGAGGCAGCCGAGGATATTCATGAAAGTCGATTTGCCCGAGCCGGACGGCCCCATCACCGCCACGAATTGTCCGCTTTCGATTTGCAGGTCTATCTGGTGCAGCACCGGCACCGGCGGCGCGCCGTTGTTCTCGTATTGCTTGTACAGCTTCTCGACGCGGATGAACGCGGGCGTGGCCATCAGAATAATCTCAGCTTGAACCCGCCGCTTTTTTCCTTGTGCAGGATTTCACCGGTGGCGAGCACATCTCCGGGCTTGAGTTCTGCGCTTATCACTTCGGTGAAATTGGCATCGGCGGCGCCGGTCTTGACGCGCAGTGGCGCCAGTTCGTTGTTGACGACGCGGAACACCAGCGGGCCGCCGCCGGTTTTGAATTTCTCACCGTCCTCGGGGCGGAAGCGCAGCGCGGCATTCGGCGCCCGCAGCACGTTGTCGCGGCGCTGCGCGAAAATTTTCACATGCGCGGTCATTCCCGGTTTGAGTTTTTCCTCGGCATTGTCCACCGCCACCACCACGTCGTAAGTGACCACATTCTGCTGAATGGTGGGGTTGAGGCGCAACTGCCGCACCACGCCTTCAAACGGCTGGTCGGGAAAAGCGTCCACGCCGAATTCCACCTTGCGTCCCACCTCGATGCCGCCGATGTCGGCTTCGGCGATGCTGGTGTCGATTTGCATTTGCGTGAGATCCTGCGCGATCTGGAACAGGGTGGGGGTCTGAAAGCTCGCCGCCACGGTTTGCCCGAGATCCACGCTGCGCGCCACCACCACGCCTGAAATCGGCGAGCGGATCACGCTGTAGCGCAGATTGGTGCGATCGCGCGTGACCTGCGCGCGCGCGGCTTCGACTTGCGCCTGCGCCGCTTCGCGCGCCTGCACCGCGTCATCCAGCTGCGACTGGGTGATAAAGTTTTTTTCCAGCAGCGCGCGGCTGCGTTCTTCCTTGATGCGCATTCCCTTGAGATTGGCCTGCGCGTTCAGCAGGTTCGCTTCATCCTGCAGGATCTGCGCATTGATCAGCGCCGGATCCAGTTCCGCCAGCACCTGACCGGCGCTTACGCGCTGGTTGAAATCGGCGTGGAGTTTCAGCACGGTGCCCGAAATCTGCGTGCCGACATTGACCAGAATCACCGGGTTCAAGGTGCCGTTGGCGGAAATGGTTTGCACGATATCGCCGCGATCCACCGCCTGGGTTTTGTAGCGCTGCTGCCCGGTATCGCCCTGCAGCGAGCGCCAGCCGGCGAACAGCACCGCGGCAACGGCGGCAATCAGGATCAGGGGCAGGGCTTTAAAGCGCATGTTCGGCGCTGACGGTGGTCTCGACCGAACTGCTGTCGCCTTTATTGTCGCTCCAGCTTACCGTCACTTTGTCTCCAGCCCTGGCGCCTTTTATTTTAAAGCCCAGGAACGGGTTGCGCGCTATCGCCTGGCTCCACTGCGCATCCAGCACTATCTTGCCGTTCAGCATTGCGATTACCCGTTTGATGAAATGAACCGGAATCAACTGGCCTTGCGCATCCTTGCGCTGGCCGGTTTCCATGGGATGCGCGATCAGCACTTTGATGTCGGCGCCATCGTCGCGCAGTTGCGCGCGGATTTTTATCGGATCGCCCATTTCAACTCCCGCAACCACCTATGGTGACTTTGACTTCTTTCGCCACGGTGTAGATCTTGCCGCCGGCGTCCACCACCGCGCGCACTCTGGCGGATTCGCCCATTTTGATGTAAGTCGAGACAAAAGCCCGCGCGCCATTGGCGAATTCGAAACTGGCGATCAGCGGAAACGGATTTTTCTCCGCCACAATCGAGATCATGCGCGTGCCGGAGATCTCGCTCAGGATTTCAATCTGCACGCGCGCGCCGTTTTCGGCCAGATCGGGCGCTTTGATCAGAATATCGTTGCTGGGTGTGGCATTGGCTGCGCCTATGCTTTGCAGCGCAGCGGCGAGCGCTTTGGCTTCAAAGCCGGTTTTATTCCATTCCGCGGCGAGTAATGCCAGCGGGCGCAACAATCCGGCGGCGCACGCGGCGAAAAGCGCGCTGCTTTTCAGCAGAAATATCCGGCGCAGTTTAGTCATATAAAATTATATAATATAATCAATAGATTACAATAATTTTCGCTGGTGCATCGCGTCACAGCAGTAGCAGAATATTAGTGGGCAAAAAAAGCCAGGGGTTCAGGCCGGAGTGCACGAAAATAAACTGCTTTCGGTTCAGGATTTATTCGCGCGCTTTTTGTTCACCGCAGTTGCCGCTCGCCACACGCCGGATTTGCCGCCTTCCTTGTATAACAATCTGATGCCGTCCATGCGCATCCCGCGATCCACCGCCTTGCACATATCGTAAATGGTGAGCAGACCCACGTTCACCGCGGTGAGCGCTTCCATTTCCACTCCGGTGCGCCCCACGGTTTCGGCGCAGGCGAGACATTCCACCGCGCTGGTTTTCCGGTCCACCTTGAATTCGACCGCCACCCGGGTGAGCGCCACCGGATGGCACAGCGGCACCAGCTCGGCGGTGCGTTTGGCGGCCTGGATGGCGGCAATGCGCGCCACTCCCAGCACATCGCCTTTTTTGGCGCTGCCCGCGAGGATTTTTTTCAGCGTCGCGGGCAGCATGGAAATCCTGCCACTGGCGCGGGCAATGCGGCGGGTCGCGTTTTTCGCGGCGACATCCACCATCAAGGCCCGCCCCTGGGTGTCGAAATGAGTGAGCTTGCCGGCCATCTTTGCGTTATTTTAGGAACTTAACTCCAAAAAGTTTTATCATATCACCATGCGTTTTGCTTACCTAATCGCGCTCCTGCTGGTGCTCACGCCGCGCGTGCTAGCCGAAGGCCTGCCCGAGCTGGGCGATTCCTCGCAAAGCACGCTATCGACGCTGCAGGAACGGCAGCTGGGCGAGCAAATCATTCGCGAAATCCGCGCCGACCCCGCGTTTCTCGACGACCCGCCGCTTACCGACTATCTCAACAATCTCGGCTATCGCCTGGCCAGCAGCAGCGACGAGCCGAAAGTAAGCCTGGAATTGTTCGCGCTGCGCGACAATTCCATCAACGCTTTCGCGCTGCCGGGCGGGTTTATCGGTGTGCACAGCGGGCTGCTGCTCGCCACCCAAAGCGAATCCGAGCTGGCGGCGGTGCTGGCGCACGAAATCGCGCACGTCACCCAGCATCACATCGCGCGCATTCTCGCCACCCAAAAACAATCGCTGGCGACTTCGCTGGCGGGCATCGCGATCGCCATTCTCGCCGCGCGCGCCGGCAACGGCCAGCTCGCGCAAGGGGCGTTGATTGGCACGCAGGCATTGGCGGTGCAGGGCCAGCTTAACTTTACCCGCGAACACGAGCAGGAAGCGGACCGCATCGGTTTGCAGACGCTGGACAAAGCCGGTTTCGACGTGCGCGGCATGGCGGCGTTTTTCGAACGCTTGCAAAAATCCACCCGCTTCGTCGAAGGCAACGCGCCTTCGTACTTGCGTAC
>JBOIFQ010000313.1:0-1757 GCA_050741655.1 Burkholderiales bacterium
GAACTGCTGTCGCTTCAACGCATCAAGATTGAGATGAGTTATAATTTTAACTCCTTTCAATTTTAATTCCCGAAAAAATGAGATCGCTATTAATTGTTCTGCTGTTTCCCGCGCTCCTGCACGCCCAGCAACTGCCGGTCCCGCAAGCTCCTTCCATCGCCGCGAAATCGTATTTGCTCGCCGATTTCAGCAGCAAGCAAGTGCTGGTGGGGCAAAACGTCAACGAGCGCATCGAGCCGGCCTCGCTCACCAAGCTGATGACCGCTTATCTCACTTTCGCCGCGCTCAAGCAAAAACAAATCACGCTGAATCAGACGCTGCCGGTTTCCACCCGCGCCTGGAAAGCGGAAGGCTCGCGCATGTTCATCGAGCCCAACCGGCCGGTGACGGTGGATGAATTGATGCACGGCATGATCGTGCAATCCGGCAACGACGCTTGCATCGCGCTCGCCGAAGGCATCGCCGGCGGCGAGGAGGTGTTCGCGCAAATGATGAACCGCGAAGCGCAACGTCTGGGAATGAAGAATACGCATTTCATGAATTCCACCGGCCTGCCGCATCCGCAGCATTATTCCACGGCTTACGATCTTTCGCTGCTGGCGGCGGCGGTGATACGCGATTTCCCGGAATACTTCCCGTTTTATTCCGTCAAGGAATACAAGTACAACAATATTGCACAATCCAACCGCAACCGTTTGCTGTGGAGCGACCCTTATGTTGACGGCATGAAGACCGGCTACACTGAAAATGCCGGCTACTGCCTGATTACGACCGCCAGGCGCAGCGAGCGGCGGCTGGTTTCGGTGGTGCTCGGTACCGCCTCCGACGGCGTGCGTGCCACCGAAAGCCAGAAACTTCTGAATTACGGTTTTCAGTTTTACGATACCTTGCATCTGTACAAGAAAGGACAGGAAGTGACGGCGTTTCCGATTTGGAAAGGCGCGGAAAACAAAGTGAAAGCTGGATTCATTGACGATGTTTATCTGAGCCTGCCCAAGGGTCAGGCGGAGCGCGTGAAAGCAACCATGGAAAGCCAGCAACCGCTGCTGGCGCCCATCAGCGCGGGGCAAAAAATCGGCGTGGTCAAGATCAGAGTGGACGGCAAACCAGTGGCCGAATACCCGGTGGTGGCGCTGGAGAATGTCGGTCTGGCGAATATACTCGGCCGCGGCTGGGACAGCCTGCGCTTGCTTCTTAATTAAAAACAAATTTGCCACAGAGAGCACAAAGAACACAGAGAAGAACGAAATCAATCCCAATTATGAAATCATTCTGAATCGGGGGTTTTCTCTGTGTACTCCGTGATCTCCGTAGTTTAAGATTTTATGACGGTCTATCTTAACGGCAGGTTTTTACCGCTCGAGGAAGCGCGGATTCCCGTCCTCGACCGCGGTTTTATTTTCGGCGACGGCGTGTACGAAGTCATTCCGGCGTATTCGCGCATTGCGTTCCGTCTGCAAGAGCATTTGCGCCGCCTGCAAGCCAGCCTCGATGCGATTCGCCTGAAAAATCCGCATAGCAACGAGGAATGGATGCGCCTCATCGCCGAGCTGATGGCGCAAAATGCGGGCGAAGACCAATACATCTATCTGCATATCACGCGCGGGCCGGCTAAGCGCGACCATGCTTTCCCCAGGGAAATTCACCCCACGGTATTCATGATGAGCACGCCGTTGGTGACGCCGCCGCCGGAGTTGCTGAAAACCGGAGTGGCGGCCGCCAGCGCGCCGGACAACCGCTGGCTGCGCTGCGACATC
>JBOIFQ010000314.1:0-1565 GCA_050741655.1 Burkholderiales bacterium
ACGGCCTCAAGGTGCGCGCCGCCATCGGCGTGGTGTTTCAGGAATCCGCGCTCGACCGCACGCTTTCGGTGGCGGAAAATCTACGCTTCGCTGGCTTGCTGCACAACCTCACCACCACGCAAATCAAGCAGCGCAGCGAGCAACTGCTGCAACTTTTTGGTTTGCGTGAGAAGCGCAATCAGGCGGCGGGCGAACTCTCCGGCGGGCAGCGCCGCGCGCTCGACATCGCGCGCGGCGTGATTCACCACCCGCGCATTCTTTTTCTTGACGAACCGACCATCGGTTTGGATGTGCCTAACCGCAAGAAAATCTGGCGCTACATCGAACAATTGCGCGCCGAGCACAATATGACGGTTTTTCTCACCACGCATTATCTCGAGGAAGCGGTGGATTGCGACCAAGTGGCGTTCATCAAAAACGGCCGCTTGGTCAAAAACGGCCCGCCGCATGATCTGATTGACGGCTTGGGCAGTTATATCATCGAAATCGAAGCGGAAAATTTGCCGCAACTGGTGCAAAGCCTGACGCCGCGGCTGGGGCCGGGTTATCTGGATGGCGACAAAGCGTGCTTCCGTTTTATCGGCCACGACATGGCGGCGCTGGCGCAACTGCAGATCGAACTCGCCGACAAAGTCACCGGCCTGCGCTGGCGCAAACCGAATCTCAACGATGTGTTTTTGTGGGTCAACGAAACTGAAATGTAACGAGGGAATATTATTTATGCGCCCTGCCGTCTGGATTATGGCTGTCATCACAAGCGCAATCTCGTTCTCCGCCTTTGCTGCACAAGTGGTCATGCTCACGCCAGACGATATGAAATGGCAGCCTTTCGGATTGTGGCAGCGCACCGTTTTGGCAGGGGACCCAAGCAAGCCCGGTTGTCCTTCCACGGTGCGCGTCAAGTTTCCCGCGGGCACCAAAGTGCCGGAGCACGTTCTCGAACAGGATGAAAGCTTTCTGGTGCTGTCCGGGAACATGCAAGTCGGCATCGGCGAAAAATGGAACGACGCCAAGCTTAAAACCCTGCGACCGGGCGCTTTCTACACCATTCCCGCTGGCGTGAGCAGCTTCAAGACCAGCAAGGAAGAAGTCATTTATCAAGTGAGCGTCATCGGCCCCGGCGGCAAGGGCTGCCCCCAAACAGGCGCTGCGCCTTCGGTCATGCTCAATCCCGATAAAATGCAGTGGCAACCTTATGGCATATCGGCAAGGCGCGTGGTTTTGCTAGGCGACGCGAACAAATTTAACTGCCCGCCTTACGCGGACCGCGGCATATTGGCGGCCGCTACCCGCATCCCGGAACATCCGGATGAAGCAGACAAAACCTATACCGTTATTTCCGGCACGCTTTACGTCGGCATCGGCGACAAGTGGGACGACGAGAAGCTCAGGAAAATGCCGGCAGGCAGTTTCATCGCGATTCCCGGCGGCGTGAACCGTTATTTCAAGACTGAAGAGGAAGTGGTGTTCCAGTCCAGCGTGACCGGTTTCCCGCGCAAAGGTTGTGACCGGGAAAAATCATGACACCTCTGGTCAAACGTCACCCTCACCCCGCCCCTCTCCCG
>JBOIFQ010000315.1:0-13498 GCA_050741655.1 Burkholderiales bacterium
TTGCCACGGAGACCACAGAGCGCACAGAGGTCTTGCCGGTCAAAGTTATAGTGCAGAATTTTTGCATTCTCCGTGTTCTCCGTGTGCTCTGTGGCTAAAAGCTTTATGTATTTAGAAAATAAGAAAAAATCCTTTGTGGCAGCCAATCGAGATGGCCGGGGAACGTCCCGCTCACGAATCCCGCATGACCGCCCTGTTCGGGAAACTCCAATGTTACCGCAGTTGAGACCTCGGCGGGCGGGGGCAGAGCGCGCGCGGGGAGGAAAGGGTCGTTGCGCGCATTGATGATCAAGGCAGGCGTCTGAATATTTTTCAGGCCAGGCTTGCTGCTGGCGCGCGTCCAGTAATCATCGGTGTTCTTGTAGCCGTGCACCGGCGCAGTGATGATGTCATCGAATTCGCGCAAGGTTTTAGCTCGCAACATGGCATCACGCTCGAACAGTAAGGGAAAAAGCCGGAGTTTTTCTTTATATTTTCGCTTCATGGAGGAAAGAAAGATGCGGGTGTAAAAAAGATTGAAGCCTTGCCCCAGATGATCTCCCGCCGCCATCAAATCCAGCGGCGCGGAAACCGCCGCCGCTGCCTGAATCACGTCATTGGCGGCGGCGCCTTGTTCGCCCAGCCATTTCAAAAGCGCATTGCCGCCCAGCGAAACGCCGATCGCATAAATTGCGCTTTGCGGATTTTGTTGTTTCAGGCGGCGCAGAATCCAGTTGATTTCAGCGGAATCCCCGGAATGGTAAGCGCGCGGCAAACGGTTGATTTCGCCGCTGCAGCCGCGGAACAGAACCGCTATGCCGCGCCATTTGAGTTTCCGCGCGGCGCTCATCAGGCTCAATGCATAATGGCTTTGCGAGCTGCCTTCCAATCCATGAAACAAGACCAGCAGCGGTTTCTGCGCATCGCCATCCAGCCAATCCACATCAATGAAATCGCCATCCGGCGTGTCCCAGCGTGCGCGCCGGTAGTTGACGCCATGGCGCCGGGCCAGAGCGGCGGCGTAAATGGTCTGCAGATGGCCGCCGGGCAGCCACCACGGCGCGCGATAGTGAGCGGTGTTACGGATGATAAGCGGGATTATCGCTGCGCAGGAACAGCAGCGCGCCGGTATGAGTGCAGGCGGGAGCGTGCGGCGAACCCTTGGGGGCACGATGGTAATCGCCGGCGCGCAGCATGACCCCTTCACCCAGGAGCAGCGAACCTTCCAGCACCAGACATTCTTCTTCTTCCAGATGCACATGATCAGGAAGTTTTCCGCCCGGTTGCACGCGCAGCAGGAACGATGCCGAATCGCCGTCCTGGCGCAGCACTTTCATGTCCACCAGCGGCGCGACCGCAATCCACGGACCTTCCTGCGCGTGAATGGTGGAATGCGGCACTGGTTCGTTGTCGGCGGCCTGCTTGATGGTATCGAGCACACGCTGGCGCAGCCGTTCGCCGTGTCCGGCTTGCGGCGCCACTGAAGCCAGCAAGGCTTCTTCGATATCGGGCGGTAAAACATTTTCGTGTGACGCGACGGATTTGCTCATGGTTGCTCGTGGCTCAGCGATCTTTTCAATTTTTCCAGCGCTTTGCGGATATGCGCTTTGACGGTGCCCAGCGGGCGGTGCGTATAGCGTGCGATTTCAATATGCGTGTAGCCTTTCAAAAATGCCAGCGCGATCAATTGCCGCTGCGCCGGCAGCAGGTTTGCCAGCGCGTGGTGAATCGCACGGTCGCGCTCCAGTAAAGACAGCAAATCCTCCGGCCCGTTTTCCGCCGCTTGTTCGGACGCCAACGATTCCGGGTCCGCATGCGGCTCGGCTTCTTCCTGCCGGCGCAGATAATCCAGCGCGCGGCTGCGGCAGATGATGAGCAGCCAGGTCAGCACCTTGCCGCGCAGCGCGTCGTAGCGGTGCGCTTCGCGCCACACTTTCAAATACACTTCCGGCACCACTTCTTCCGCGGCTTCCGGCACGCCGGTGATGCGCAGCGCGAGATGATAAACCCGGCCCACCGTGGCTTGATAAAATTCGCGGAACGCCGCTTCGTCGCGTCTGGAGATCGCCGCCAGCAAATCGCAGTACAGCGTTTCGACCAGATTAGGTTCAGCCGCCGGAATCGAGGAGAGATTGAAATCCGCACTCATTCCGGCATTATGCTGATTACGCGGATTTACGGCAAACGGATGCGCGCGCTAAAAAAACACATCCGCACGGGGTTTTTTTGCGTAATAATTAAAGTCAAGTTAAAAAAACCGCAGCGCGCGCCGGCTAAATCTAATATGTTGATTTTAAAACAAGGTTTATGATCCCCGTTCGTCACCTGATTTCAATAGCCTTGGCCGCAGCCTGCTTCTTGGGGGTGGCCGATGCGCTGCCCGCCGCCGCCGACCCGGTGTATGACGCGAGCTTCAAGGATTTCAACCGCAAGCTGCAGCCGCTTTCTCAGTGGAAAGGCAAGACGCTGGTGGTGAATTTCTGGGCCACCTGGTGCAAGCCCTGTCTGAAGGAGATTCCCGAGTTGATTACGGTTTACAACAAGTACCGCGCGAAAAACGTGGTGATCGTCGGCGTGGCGATCGATCAGGCGGACAAAGTCGAGCAATTCACCAAGGAACACAAGATTACTTATCCGGTGGTGTATGGCGGCACCGAGGCGGTCAGCCTGTCCAAGCAAATGGGCAACAAGGTCGGCGGCTTGCCATTCAGCATCGTGATCGATGCCAAGGGCAATGTGGTGGAAACCATTCTGGGCGAAATTCCCCCTGGCAAACTGGAAATGATTTTGCAGCAAGTGGCAGGTTGAAACTGGGTTTTCGATTTTAACAACAAAGGAAGGAGGCAACCGTGTTACCTTTCAAGAAAAAGCTGACCGGGCTTACGGCGGCGTTGATGTTGAGCTTCGCGCTCGCGTCACCCTCGGCGCAGGCCGTCAGCGGCAATACCATCACGGTGGTGGACCCTTCACCCGTTAACTGGTTGTGGGTGACGTGGAACACCATGGAAGAACTGGTGCGGGTGGACAAGAATGGCCGCATGGTCGACAACCTGGCGGAAAGCTACCGCTGGGTGAACGACAAGACCCTGGAACTGAAATTGCGCAAGGGGGTCACGTTCCACGACGGCGAGAAATTCACCGCGCCGCAGTTCCGCCGCAGTTTCGACGAAGTGCAGCGCTGGGAAAATCCGCATCCGCCGGGAGGTTTTCTCAATTACGCCAAAACCGCCAAGCTCGATGTGGTTGACGATTACACCATTCGCTTCACTTTCCCCGACCCAGATGCATCCACGTTCATGAAGCTGCGCGGCATGCACGTGGGCAGTACGCGCTTCTGGAACGAACTCGGTTTTATCGACAAGAAGACCGGTAAAGCCGAAAGCCATTGGTGAGTGATAGACGCAGCCGGTCCGTGGGGGACTGGCCCGTTCAAGTTGAAAGACGGCGTGTCGACGCTGGACAAGCGCGCGCCCGTGGTCACTCTGGTGCCGAATCCGAAATACTGGAACAAGGCGCGCATGCCGAAAGCCACTTTTCAATTCGACAACGTGATTTCCAAAGGCGAAGCGCTGGATGAAGTGATCAAAGGCGGCAAAGTGGACATCGTCACCGAACTTTCGGTGCCCGAAGCCCAGAAAGTCGCAAAAAGCAAACACGCGCATGTAGTCGAAAGCAAGGCCAAGACGGTGCTGGTGGGAGTATTCAACCAGAAAGCCGTGAACTCGAAATGGAACGACGTTAATCTGCGCAAGGCCGTGAACCTGGCGGTGGACCGTGCGGCGGTGGTGAAGGACGGCATGGGCGGTTATGGCACGGTGATTCCGTCCATGATCATACCGGGGCAGTTCGGCTCCAACCCGGCGCTCAAACCCTATGCCTACAATCCCGGTGCGGCGAAGAAAGCGTTGTCCAAGGCGGGTGTTTCCAGCATTACCCTGGTGTCCGATGACGGCCACAAAGCGGTCGCGGATGCCATCGCCAAGAGCATGGCGGCGGCGGGGGTGAAGGTCAATGTGGTGGCGGAAGCCAAAGACAACGACTGGGACATCATGCTGGTCGAGCACTTCGACTGGTCGCCGGAATTCCCGGTGGGGGTGGTGTATCGCGAGTTCTTCGGCGAAGACGGCGGTTTCCGCAAGGGGCCGGTGGATCCCAAGATCGCGGGCATGTTCGCCAAGGTGTATGCGGCGACCACCAGCAAGACCAAGCAGCAGGAACTGGTGCGCGGCATAGATGAATATGTGCACGACAATGCGCAAGTGCTGATGCTGCCGTCCCCGTCCAAGCTCTATGCGGTGAGCAATAAGGTGAATTTCGTGCCTTATAAAACCACTGTGCTGGAACTGGCCGAGACGACCATCAAGAAATAGCCGCAGGGTCCATTCCCGAATCGGGAGCCCGTGCCGGCGGCACGGGCTCTTTTTTTGCGCAGTAAAAGTGATTATCGGCAGCGCGGGGCATATAATGAAAGCAGGTCAGCCGTGCCGGACGCACGGGTTCTTTTTTAGTCAGGGTTTGTAGGAACGAGGGAATAGTCATGGCTATTGCATGCCCGGTCAATTTCAACAAAGAAAGGCTGCGCGAAGAAGTGCGGCTTGCCTACGCCGAAGTCGCACGCAATCCGAACGGCGATTTTCATTTCCACCGCGGGCCGGAATACGCGGCACGGCTCCTGGGTTACGATTTGGCGCGGCTCGTGGCACTGCCGCCCAAAGCCACCGGGCCGTTCTGCGGAATGGGCAATCCGTTCAAGATGGCCGCCTTGCCTGTCGGGGCGACCGTCATAGACATTGGTTCCGGAGGAGGCATGGATTGCTTGCTGGCGGCAAGGCAAGTGGGCCCAAGCGGCTGCGTCATCGGCATCGACATGACGGATGCGATGCTCGAGCGTTCCCGCCAGGCGGCGCAGGAAGCCGGCTTGGACAACGTGCGTTTCGAGAAAGCGGAAATGACCGAGCTGCCGTTTGCGGACAACAGCGTTGACGTGATGATATCCAACGGCGTGATCAATCTGGCGCCGGATAAGGAGGCGGTATTCAAGGAACTGCACCGGGTAGTGAAACCGGGCGGGAGGCTGCAGTTTGCCGACATCATCATGAAAACCGAGTTGTCGGAGGACGCACGCAACGATATTGACCTATGGACAGGATGAATAGCCGGCGCTCTGCGTGGTGCAGAGTATTTGCAAGTCATCCAGCAGGCGGGGTTCAGGAATGCCCGGATAATGGAATTCTTCGATCCCTTTCTCGGCACCAGCAAGGAGAAAGTTGCGCGCAAATTCGGTGTCGAGGGAGTGAACTTTTTGGCCTACAAGCCATAGCGGGTAAGTTCAAGTCTTAACGGCAGCCTGCTCCGCAGGCTGTTTTTTTTATGGTGGGTGACGGATTGATTATCGGCACCGCGGGACATATAGACCACGGCAAATCCACGCTGGTGAAAGCGCTGACCGGCGTGGACCCGGATCGCCTGCAGGAAGAAAAGCGGCGCGGCATCACCATTGATCTCGGTTTCGCCTATCAGCCGATTGAGAATGGACAGGTGCTGGGTTTCGTGGACGTGCCGGGGCACGAAAAATTCATACACAACATGCTGGCGGGCGCCACCGGGATTGATTACGTGATGCTGGTGGTGGCGGCGGACGACGGCCCGATGCCGCAGACGGCGGAACATGTGGCGATTCTCGATCTGCTCGGCCTGTCGCGCGGCATAGTCGCGTTGTCCAAAGCCGATTTGGCAAGCCAGGAAAGACTGGCTGAAGTTAAAGCGGAAATTCAATCCCTGCTGGCGCCGACCGCGCTGGCTGACGCGGCGATTATTCCGGTGTCGCCTATCAGCGGACTCGGCATTCCTGAATTGCAGCAACATCTGCGGCACGCCGCGCGCGCTTCCGGCGCGCGCGATGCTGGCGGCCATTTCCGTCTGGCGGTGGATCGCTGCTTCACTCTGCAAGGCGTGGGGGTGGTGGTGACGGGCACGGTGTTTTCCGGTGCAGTCAAGCTGGGCGACAAACTGCTGGTGTCGCCCAAAGGTACCGAGGTACGCGTGCGCGGCATACACGCGCAAAATCAGCCGGCGGCAAATGGCTATGCTGGACAACGCTGCGCGCTCAATCTCGCGGGCATCGAGAAAAGCGGCATCCAGCGTGGCGACTGGATACTGGCGCCAGCCGTGCATGCTCCTACGCCGCGTTTCGACGCGCATCTCGATTTGCTGAAAACGGAAACCCGGCCGCTGAAACACTGGACTCCGGTGCATGTTCATAGCGGCGCCTTGGATGTGCCGGGACGAGTTGCGCTATTGCAGGAGAATAACCTGCAGCCGGGAAAGCGGGGATTAGTGCAACTGGTATTGGACCAGCCGGTTGGCGTTTTGCGCGGCGACCGTTTCATAATCCGCGACCAATCCGCCGCGCGCACGCTGGGCGGCGGAGTAGTGCTGGATCCTTTTCCTCCGTTGCGCGGCCGGCGCAAACCGCAACGTCTGGAAATCCTTTCCGTTATGGAAAGCGCAAGCGCGGCACATGCGCTGCAAAAACTGCTGGCCTTGAATCCATACGGCGTGGATTGGCAAAAATTCGTTCTGATGTGGAATCTGAATGAGACCGAGGCAAAAGCGCTGGCGCAGCCCCTTATGTTGATTGCCGCCGGCAAACTCCTGGCATTCGCTCAACAGCGCTGGAGTATCTTCAGGCAGCAAGTGCTGCAAGCCGTGGAACACTACCAAAAACAATTTCCCAATCAGGCCGGCGCCAGCACGGAGCAGCTGCGGCAGGGGATGGCGGAAAAATTGCCGCCAGCGCTGCTCATTGCGGTAATCAGCGAATTGACCGAGGAAAAAAAACTGCTACGTGCAGGCGCGCTGCTGCGGCTGCCCGGCCATCAAGCGGGATTGTCGGCGCAGGACCAGAAGCTCAGCGAAAATATAATTCCGTTGCTGCACAGAGCTGGGCTGCAACCGCCCAAGACGCGCGAGCTGGCGGCGCAATTGCGCGCGGATGAAAAGCAATTAAAGCTGTTGTTGCGGCGCCTGGCGCAAATGGGTAAGCTCTCGCAGGTTTCCGAAGATTATTATTTCGCGCCGGAAGTTATCACTCGGCTTGCCGAAGTTACACAGAAACTCGCGCAGCAAAGTCCAACGCAGACTCTTACAGTGGGGCCGTTTCGCGAAGCGACCGGCGTGCACCGCAATCTGGCGATCCCGCTGCTGGAGTTTTTCGACCGCAGCGGATTCACCGTGCGCGTGGAGGAGGGCCGCCGCCTGCGCCGCGACTGGTGTGAGGTTTTCGGAAGCAAGGAAAAGCTTTAACCGCCAAGGACGCCAAGGAAAGACAAAAGCAATAATGACCCATTTTTTTCGTGTGAAAAAAGTCTAGCGTAAGGGAAAGAGTCAACAGCTATGGATGCAAGGAAAAGCTTTAACCGCCAAGTAAAGCATTTATTATATTTTGATTCAGATTTTCCTTTGCGTCCTTGGCGTACCTTGCGGTGAAATAGTTTTACGGAAGGGATGCGTCCCCCGGTGGGGCGTCCGGACTTCAAATCCGGGAAGGGCCGTCTGACGGTTCTTGGTGGGTTCGACTCCCACTCTCTTCCGCCAGTTTAATTGAGTAAAGGCATTTAACCGCCAAGTACGCGAAGGATGTTAAATAAACCCTCGAAAGCTTTAACCACGGAGCTCACAGAGATCACGGAGAAAACCTGATAGGATTTGTCTTGCTCAGTGCTGCGCGTGATTCTTGCTTATGCTTTTTCTTGGCGTCCTTCGCGGTTAAAGATTTTTATAAACAATGAACAACTCATTCTCTTCGCTGCCTGCGGTTGACCGCGTACTGAATTTTGCCGCGCTGCAGCCGCTGATAGAGGAGCACGGCCGCGCGCCGGTGCTGAACGCGGTGCGCGTGGCGCTGGATGCGGCGCGCGCGCAGCTGCGCAACGGCGAGGAGGGGGCGGCGGCTTTCGGCGAAGACTGGTTTGCCGAGCGCTGCCGCGCGCAGCTTGAAATTCAGGCGCGGCCTTCTCTGCGCCCGGTGTTCAATCTCACCGGAACGGTGCTGCACACCAATCTTGGCCGCGCGCTGCTGCCGCTGGAGGCGCAGCAGGCAGCGCTGGCAGTGATGGGGCAGCCCGCCAATCTGGAATACGATCTGCAATCCGGTGCGCGCGGCGAGCGCGACGAACATATCGAACCTTTGCTGCGCGAGCTTACTGGCGCGGAAGCGGCCATCGTGGTCAACAATAATGCCGCCGCGGTGTTTTTGGTTCTGAATACGCTGGCGTTGAAAAAAGAAGTGCCGGTATCGCGCGGCGAACTGATCGAGATCGGCGGCGCCTTCCGCATTCCGGACATCATGCGCCGCGCCGGCTGCAAGCTGATCGAAACCGGCACCACCAACCGCACTCATCTCAGGGATTTCGAGGAGGCGATCAATTCCCGCACCGCCATGCTGATGAAAGTGCATGCCAGCAATTACCAGATTCAAGGCTTCACCGCCACGGTGGCGGAAAAACAGTTAGGCGCGCTGGCGCATAAGCATAATCTGCCGTTAATGGTGGATCTGGGCAGCGGCACGCTGATTGATTTCGCGGATTTCGGCCTGCCCGCCGAGCCCACGCCGCAGCAAGCCCTGAGTCAGGGCGCGGACATCGTGACTTTCAGCGGAGACAAACTGCTGGGCGGCCCGCAAGCGGGACTCATAGTCGGAAAAAAAGAACTGCTGAAACAAATCAGGAAAAATCCGCTGAAGCGCGCGCTGCGCGTGGACAAGATCACGCTCGCCATGCTGGAAGCGGTGCTGCGGCTTTACCGCGATCCGGAACGGCTGCGGCAACGCCTGCCGACTCTGCGTTTATTGACGCGGCGGGCGGAGGAAATCGATGCGCTGGCGCAGCGGCTGTTGCCGGTTTTGCAAAAACAGCTGGCGGGAATAGCCGTGGTGGCGGTTAAACCTTGCCGCAGCCAGGTCGGCAGCGGCTCGCTGCCGGTGGAAACCTTGCCCAGCATATGCATAGTCATTACCCCGCCGCCAGACGAACGTCATCCCGGAACCTGGCTGGAGAAAATCGCCGCCGCATTTCGCGCGCTGCCAGTTCCGGTCATCGGCCGCATGGAAGACGGCGCGTTTTGCCTCGATTTGCGCTGCCTGGAAGACGAACAAAAATTTACCGGCCAGCTCGCCGCGCTCAAAATTTAATGCAGCACGGCAGGCGGCGCTTCATCCGCTGGCTGGCCGCTTCCCGGAGCGGGGCAGGCGTGGTGCAGCAACATGCGCCAGCCTTTCGCGGTGAGCAGATAGATATTGGTGGCGATGACAGGATGGCGCGGCGCGGTTTCGCCTTCCACCAGAATATTTTCGTAAACGCTGTGCACCGAAAGCAGCATGCCGCGCATATATTGCTGACCGCTAAGGTGAAAGCGCAGACGCGGACCGTTGGCGAAAATCTTCCGCCAGCTTTCGCGGATTAACGCATGCCCCGCCAGGCGCGGGCCGGAAGGATGCACACAAATCACTTCCTCGTCTTCCGCCCACACCGCCATCATCGCTTCCAGATCCGCGCTCTCGAACGCTTCGTAAAATGCGGCCTCGGCGTCTTGCGGAGTGGCGAATGACATGGCTTTCATGGCGTCTGAACTTTTTTAACTTCGATCCTGGCTAAAATAATTTCCGGCGTCAATTGCATCATGCAGTTGAAATGCCCGAGCGGACATACCCGTTGGAAACAGGGACTGCACGGCAAATCCAGTTTAATCACCTGCGCCTGATCCGAGAGCGGCGGGGTGAAGCTGGGGCTGCTGGAGCCATACAGAGCATAAAGCGGCTTGTCCATTGCGGCGGCGATATGCATCAATCCCGAATCGTTGCTGACCACCAGCGCGGCGCAGGAAATCAGATCAATGGCTTCATCCAGCGTGGTCTTGCCGCAGAGATTGTTCGCGCTGCCGCCGCTCAGATTTCTTATCTCCTCTCCGATAGCCGTATCTTTGGGCGAACCCGCGAGCCAGACGGCGTAACCCGCGCCGCTTAATTTTCGCGCCAGCGCGGCGAAATATTGCGCCGGCCAGCGTTTGGCCGGGCCGTATTCCGCTCCGGGACAAAACACAGCGACAGGTTTGTGTGTGTTGAGCCCCAATTTTTCCAGCAGCGCCGTGCGCTTATATTCCTCGACCGGCAATACGGGACGCGGCAGAGGACTTTTGAGTTTGGCATGGCGCGCTTCGGCCAGCAGCGCGAAGCGCTCGGCCATAAGCGGGAAACGCTGTTTATCCAGCGTGCGCGCGTCGTTCAGCAGTCCCCAGCGGATTTCACCCACGAAGCCGGTACGCAGCGGGATGCGCGCGAAAAAAGGAATCAGCGCCGATTTCCAGGAATTGGGAAGCACGATGGCCTGCGCATAGGCGCTGGTTCTTAACTTGCGCCCGAGTCTGCGGCGCGCCGGCAGATTAAGTTCGCCGTGCTGGAATGGGCTGCTGATTACGGCGTTGATTTCGGGCATGCGTGCAAGCAGCGGCGCCACCCACGGCGGCGCCAGCGCATCAATGATCGCGCCGTTTTCCCGCAGCCGCTTGAAAAGCGGTTGTGCCAGCATGACATCGCCGACCCAGGAAGGCGCGACCACGAGAATTTTGGACATGAAAATCTTTCACACAAAGGACGCAAGGGAAAACAAAACCTTTACCACAGAGAACACAGAGCACACGGAGAAAAACAAATTTTATCGGGGTTTCCTCCGTGTTCTCCGTGGTAAATGTTTTTGATTTTCAATGACCGGATTTAACCGCGCCGCCCTTGAGGGTGTAGCGCGTGCCGCAGTAAGGGCACAGCGCCGCGCCGGTTTCTTCAATCGGCAGGAACACACGCGGATGTGAGTTCCACAGAAGCTGTGACGGTGTTGGGCAATGCAGCGGCAGATCCTGCGCTGTAACTTCTATAACACGTTGTTTATTGACTGTTTTTTCTTGTGATGCCATTTGCATTAAACCAGTGTGAGCCAGTCGCGATGCTTGGCGGATTTACCGTTCACGCAATCGAAAAACATTTTCTGGATTTTGGCGGTGATCGGGCCGCGCTTGCCGCTGCCGATTCTGCGTCCATCCAGCTCGCGGACCGGCGTGACTTCCGCCGCGGTGCCGGTGAAAAACGCTTCGTCCGCGGTGTACACATCGTCGCGGGTGATGCGCCGCGCGCTCACTTCATAACCGGCTTCGCGCGCCAGCGTGATCACCGCATCACGCGTGATGCCGATGAGCGCGGAAGTAAGTTCGGGTTCGTAAAGTTTTCCGTTCTTGACGATGAACAGGTTCTCGCCCGCGCCTTCGGCGACAAAACCGTCCACGTCGAGCAGCAGCGCTTCGTCGTAGCCTTGCCCGACGGCTTCGGTGTTGGCGAGAATCGAGTTGGCGTAGGTGCCGGAAAATTTGGCACGGCACATGGTGACGTTGACGTGATGGCGCATGTAGGACGCGGTTTTCACGCGGATGCCTTTTTCCAGGCCGTCCGCGCCCAGATACGCGCCCCACGGCCAGGCCGCTATGGCGACATGCACCTTGGTGCCCTTGGGCGAAACGCCCATTTTCTCCGGGCCGTAAAAAGCAATGGGACGGATATAACACTTTGCCAGTTTGTTGGCGCGCACCACTTCCTTTTGCGCTTGCAGCAGGGCGGCCTGGCCGAACGGCATCTTCATCATATAGATGTGCGCCGAATTGAACAGCCGCTGGGTATGTTCCTTGAGCCGGAAAATGGCGGTGCCGCCCGCGGTCTGGTAGGCGCGCAAGCCCTCGAACACCGCCAGGCCGTAGTGCAGCGAATGCGTCAGCACGTGGGTAGTGGCGTCGCGCCAGGGCACCATTTTCCCGTCGTACCAGATAAAACCGTCACGTTCGGCCATCGACATGGCAAATCTCCGCAAAATCAGCAGCGGTTATTCTAGCGCATTTTGCCGTCCTATAAAGACAGGTGGGCGTGGTCTTGCCTTGACCGCCGGCGCGGCAATGGATTACCCTAGCATCATATATTTGCTTTCAGTCCTCGCTAAAAAATACTAATGCCCGCTTCCTCTTCAGCGCACGGCGCTACTTTATTGGATCAGCTGCGCGCCGCTGTCGTCAGCCCCAACGATACCGATGACGAGATATTACGCAAATCGCTGCTGCTGCTGGCTTGCGGCCTGACCAATCTGGCGGCCGGCGCGTGGCTGGCGATTTATTGGCTCATGGGACTCAAGCTTCCCACCTCCATTCCGCTCAGTTATCAAATCGTGTCGGCGCTGACGTTGCTGATTTTCCTCAAGACCAAGAATTTCCGGTTTTTCCGCTTCACGCAAATCAGTCTGTTTCTGTTCGTGCCGTTCGTCATCCAGTGGAGCATCGGCAGCTTCATCAGCTCCAGCGGCATCATGCTGCTGGCGCTGATGGCGCCGCTGGGCGCGATGATTTTCATGGGGGTGAAAGAGTCCATTCCGTGGTTCGTGGCCTATATCGTACTCACCGCGGTATCCGGATTTTTCGATTACTATGTTGCCGTGGGCACGGTCACCGGTGTGCCGTTGAGAGTCATCCCGGTGTTTTTCGTTCTCAATTTCACCGTTCTCTCCAGCATGGTATATCTGGTGATCCGTTATTACGTCAAGAAGAAAGAGAGCTACCAGTCCGAGCTGAGCGAAAAGAATCTGCTGCTGGAGGCGGAGCGCAGGAAATCGGATGACCTGCTGCTCAATATCCTGCCCAAGCATGTCGCCGACCGCCTCAAGCTGGATGAAAAAATCATCGCCGACGGCCTGGGCGATGTCACCGTGATGTTCGCCGACCTGGTGGAATTTACCCAGCTTGCCGAGCGCATGCCGCCCAAGCACATGGTGGATCTGCTCAACAAGGTGTTTTCCAATTTCGATTGGCTCACCGAGAAACACGGCCTGGAAAAAATCAAGACCATAGGCGACGCTTACATGGTGGCGGGCGGCGTGCGCGATACCAAGCACGATTATGTGGAAGCGGTGGCCAACATGGCTTTGGAGTTGCGCGAGCTGGTGCACCGGCATCCGGCCTTGAGCCGCCACAATCTCGATGTTCATGTCGGTATCGCCACCGGTCCGGCGGTGGCGGGAGTCATCGGCACCAAGCGTTTTATTTATGACCTGTGGGGCGATACCGTGAATCTGGCGAGCCGCATTACCTCGGGCGCGCTTCCGGGAGTGATTGAAGTGGACGAAAACACCTACCGGCGGTTGCGTGATCGTTTTTTGTTTGATCTGCCGCAGATCATCGAACTCAAGGGCAAGGGCAAAACCACGGTTTACCGGTTGACCGGAAAATAGGCTAGCGTTGTTTGAATACGTGTTGCCACAACTGCTGCACGGCGGCGCGCTGTTGCTGTACTTGTTCCAGCCCCACGCGGGCGTATTTCTCGCCATTCAATCTCAGGGCATGCTGCAGGCGGCGGAATTCGCGATAAGCGCCGCGCGTTTCTTCCGCCAGCGCGGCGGGCAATAACTTGAGTTCGCTTGCGAGTTTCAATAACGCCAGG
>JBOIFQ010000316.1:0-2051 GCA_050741655.1 Burkholderiales bacterium
GAGCCGGCCCGGAATTTTCGCCGCCGGCGACGCGCGCTGCGGCTCGACCAAGCGAGTGGCCTCTGCGGTAGGGGAAGGTTCGATCGCGGTAACGTTTGTGCATCAGTATTTGGCGGCGAGGCGATAGAAAATGAAATGGACAGGACATGCACCCATCTCGATCAAATTCGCGACGTGACCCCAGCGCGTGCGGTGCAGCGCCTGGCCGGACGCGAGCGTGGACAACTTCTGGTGCAAAGTGCGTCGCGCAAAAAATTGCAGTTGTTTTTAAAAGAGTGGCAGGCCAGGCTGGCCGCAGCGGACAACAAAAAAGTCCGCTGGGCTCTGGATGTGGATCCGCTGGAATTTTAAGCATGGCGGGAGGCGGCGTTATCCGGTAGAATCGCGCCTCGTCAAAAATTGCGTTTGGAATCATCTTGATTGTTACTTCCGGTATCACCATACACTTCGGCCCCAAACCCCTGTTCGAGAACGTTTCGGTCAAGTTCGGCGAAGGCAACCGCTACGGACTGATCGGCGCCAACGGCTGCGGCAAATCCACTTTCATTAAAATTCTGGGCGGCGACCTGGAACAAACCGCGGGCAGCGTCGCGCTCGATTCCAACGAGCGTTTGGGCAAGCTGCGCCAGGATCAGTTTGCTCACGAAAACGAGCGCGTGCTCGATGTGGTGATGATGGGTCATGAGCAGATGTGGCGCACGATGCAGGAACGCGACGCCATCTACGCCAATGCGGATGCCACCGACAAGGACTATATGCACGCCGCCGAGCTGGAGGCGAAGTATGCCGAATATGGCGGCTACACCGCTGAGGCGCGCGCCGGAGAATTATTGCTGGGCGCGGGCATCCCCATCGAGCAGCACAACGGCCCGATGAGCGCGGTGGCGCCGGGCTGGAAGCTGCGCGTGCTGCTGGCGCAGGTGCTGTTCGCCAATCCCGACATCATGCTGCTCGATGAGCCGACCAACCACCTGGATATCCATTCCATCCACTGGCTGGAAGATGTGCTCGACCAGAGCAACAGCACCATGATCATTATTTCGCACGACCGCCATTTTCTGAACAGCGTGTGCACCCATGTCGCCGATCTGGATTACGGCGAGCTGCGCATTTATCCGGGCAATTACGACGACTACATGCTCGCCTCCACTCAGGCGCGCCAGCAGCAGCTCACGGCCAACACCAAGGCCAAGGAAAAAGTCGCCGAGCTGCAGGATTTCGTGCGCCGCTTCTCGGCCAACAAGTCCAAGGCGCGCCAAGCCACTTCGCGCGCGCGCCAGATCGAGAAAATCAAAATCGAGGACGTGAAGCCTTCGAGCCGCCAATATCCTTTCATCCGTTTCGAAGTGGACGACAAGGAAAAACTGCACCGGCGCGTGGTGGAAGTGCAGCGCCTGGCCAAGAACTACGACCGGCCGCTGATTCAGAACTTCAACTTCGCCATCGAAGCCGGAGAAAAAGCCGCCATCATCGGCCCCAACGGCATCGGCAAGACCACGTTATTGCGCTGTCTCGCGGGCGATCTCAAGCCCGACGCCGGCACGGTGAAATGGACGGAGAAAGCGCGCCCCGGTTATTGCGCGCAGGACCACGCCGGCGAATTCAGCGGCGATACCACTCTCACCGACTGGATGGGAAAATGGCGGCGCGAGGGCGACGACGATCAGAAAATCCGCGGCATTCTGGGGCGCCTGCTGTTTTCAGGGGACGATGTGAAAAAAGCGGTCAAGGTCATCTCCGGTGGCGAGCAGCAGCGCATGGTGTTCGGCAAGCTTATTCTGCAAAAACCCAACGTGCTGTTGATGGACGAGCCGACCAACCATCTCGACATGGAATCCATCGAATCGCTCAACGACGCGCTCGAGCGCTACACCGGGACCTTGATATTCGTCTCCCACGATCGCGAGTTCGTGTCCACTCTCGCCACGCGCATCATCGAAATGAAACCGGCTGGCGCGGGCAAGCCCGCTGTCATCGTTGATTTCCACGGCAGTTACGAAGATTACCTGCGCAGCGAAGGCATGGCGGGCTGAGGGCAGCAGGAAACACTG
>JBOIFQ010000317.1:0-16413 GCA_050741655.1 Burkholderiales bacterium
GTATGAGTGGGACGGCTCGACTGCAGATAAGCGCCCAAGACTCCTTCTATCTTGGTACGCGCAGCGATACCGCTTTCATCGCTGTTGAACTGCACGCCTATCCCCTGCGTCTTGTTGCCCTGCGCGCCGGCAGGCGTAACCCACACCACTTTGCCGGTCACCGGCAGCTTGTTGTTTTCCTCGAGCAGAGTCAACAGCATGAACACATCGTCACCAATACGATACGGCTTGTTGGTTGGAATAAAAATACCGCCATTTTTCAAGCTGGGCATATAGGCGGCGTAGAGAGCCGACTTTTCACGGATATTCAATGACAGTACGCCCGGCCTTGACGCAGCCTGAGGTTTGGAAGGTTCACTCATTTTTCAGCACCAGATGACAATAAGACAATGCCAGTTGCTCCAATACCAGCCTGGGATTGAGGGGATGCTGCACTGCGCGCTGTGCGGCCAGCAGCTCGCGGTAATAATGCATCAACCCCATAGCGCCGGTTTTTTCCGCAAGACGTTGCAGTTTTTTCGCATAGTCCAGATGATAACGGATTTTGCCGGCAAATTTAAAATAAGCGATATCGCAAACCCATTTTTGCAGCCAGTTCACTACATCCTCCAGCGGATAGTGCAGCACATTTTCGGCAACCGCCAGAGGATTAAGCTGCGCCGTACTGATTTGCTCAAGAAATTGCCGCCGCTGGTACTCGCTTGAGTTAGCCGCCAGCGCACCCAGCGGTGCATCACCCGTTTGCGACAGAGCGGATTCGGCGTCTTGTATGCCCTGCTCTTGCAGCCAGCGCAGGCCGGCATCCCGTGACGGCGCAGGCAGAGCAACGGCACGGCAGCGGCTGATGATGGTGAGCGCTAAACGCTGCGGTTTATGCGTAACCAGAATGAAAATGGTCTTGCCGGGCGGTTCTTCCAGGGTTTTTAACAGCGCATTAGCTGCGTGCGGGTTCATCGCTTCCGCCGGATGAATCAGAATCACTTTGTAGCCGTTGCGATGGCTGGTCAGGTTGATAAAATCGTCGAGCTCGCGCACTTGCTCGATGCTGATTTGATGGCTCTGCGCTTTTTCCTTTTTTTTCTCCTCGATTTCAGCGTCTGCTTCACTCAAGACCGCGGGTTCAATCAAACGAAAGTCCGGATGATTGCCACTCATGAACCACAAACAACCGGGGCATTTTCCGCAGGCCTGGCCAGCCGGCGTTTCACATAACAGGTATTGCGCCAGGGCTAGCCCAAAAACCTGCTTGCCTATGCCTTTTCTGCCTTTTAAAAGCAGCGCATTCGGCCAGTCACGCTGCTGTTTAAGCAAATCTAGCCAAAAAGCTTCATGCCATGGATAAATATTCATAAACAATATGATATAATAATTTTTTCAAGCATTTTCTTGACTTCTTGCAAGCCCTGCGTCGTGTCAATTATCCGAAATCGTTTGGAATAGCGCTTGGCGCGCCGCAAATAAGCCTGACGCACGTTTTCAAAAAAAATCTCCTGTTCGCGTTCAAAGCGGTCCAAGGCGTGATTGTTCGCCAGCCGTTTTTTTCCCACCGCTGGCGGCACATCAAACAATAGCGTGAGATCGGGTTGCAGGCCTTCCTGTACCCATTGCTCCAGAATTTCCAGTTTCCTTATCGAGGCTCCCCTGCCCCCGCCTTGGTACGCAAAGCTGGCATCACTGAAGCGGTCCGAAATCACCCAGGTCCCGCGCGCCAGTGCCGGCAGGATAATTTTATCCAGATGCTCGCGCCGCGCGGCAAACATCAGCAAGGCTTCGGTTTCCGGGTGCATGACCTGAGCCAGCAGGATTTTTCTCAGCTTCTCGCCTAACGGCGTACCTCCCGGCTCGCGTGTCACCACCACCTCGGCATGCAGCGCGCGCAGTTGTTCGGCCAGCCACGGCAGATGGGTGCTTTTACCCGCACCGTCTATGCCTTCGAGAGTGATAAACTTGCCACGCTGTTTTTTTGCAACCAATCTGTCTCCTTATCGTGCTTGGCGCCGGCCGCCCTTCTGATATTTTGTCACAGCGTGGTTATGCTCTTCCAGCGTTTCCGAAAAATACGAAGTGCCATCGCCGCGTGCGACGAAGTATAAAGCTTTGCTGTCAGACGGATTGAGGGCAGCCTGAATCGAGGCGAGCCCGGGCAACGCTATCGGCGTAGGCGGCAGGCCACTGCGGGTGTAAGTGTTATAAATCGTATCGGCTTCCAGATCGCGCTTGCGGATATTGCCGTCAAAATTTTCGCCCATGCCGTAAATCACCGTAGGATCAGTCTGCAATTTCATGCCGCGGCGCAGGCGGTTGATGAAAACCGCGGCAACCATGCGCCGCTCGGTGGCCTGGCCGGTTTCTTTTTCAATGATAGAGGCAAGAATCAGCGCTTCGTAAGGATTGGCCAAGGGGAGATTCGGCGCACGCGCCGCCCAGGCTACGCCGAGATTCGACTGCAGGGTTTGATAAGCTCGCTTCAGGATGGTGAGATCGCTCGCACCTTCGCTGAAGTGATAAGTGTCGGGGAAAAACAAGCCCTCGGGAAAATCCTCGCTGGCGCCGATGCGCTCGAGTATTTCCCTGTCGCTCAGTTTCTGTGTATCGTGACGGACGCCGGGATAATCGTTGAGCGCCTGGCGCACTTGGCTGAATGTCCAGCCTTCGATAAACACAATATCGCGCTGCGTAAAATCTCCTTGAGTGAGCTTGATCAGCAATTCATAGGGGTTTAAATCGTGATTTAGCTCATAATTGCCGGCCTTGATTTTACCCGCCTTGCCCAGCAATCTCCCCAGCGCCACGAAATTCCACGGTTCGGATAATACGCCGATACTGGTCAACTGCCGCGCCGAGCTCTTCAAGCTGCTGCCGGGTTTGAGGGTGAATGTCGCAGGAGTTTCGAGCAGATGCAATGGGGTGGTGGCATAGTAAGAGAGCCAGCCCGCTGCCGCGGCCAAAACCGCAAGCAGAAGAAAAAATAGAACCCGGAGCAGAAGTTTAATCACGATCATTATTAATCCAGGCTTGAGCCTGGGCGGTAAAGCGGCCGGGCTGCCAGTAATTTTCTTCGAATGCCGCTACCGGCCATACACCTATCACGCTATTGGTCAGAAATATTTCATCCGCTTGTAAAAGCTGAGACAAAGTGAAAGCTGCAATTCTGCATGTAAAACCGGCTTTCTGCGCTTGCTCCAGAATGCGCTCGCGTTGCACGCCCGCAACACCGCAGCGCGACAGATTCGGCGTCCAGAGTTCTGCCTTTTTAACCATGAATAGATTGGTCATGGTGCCGCCGATGATATGATCTTCGGTATCGAGCAGTAAACCTTCGGCGATAATATCGTCGCTCCACTCTTGCCGCGCCAGCACGTTTTCCAGACGGTTGAGATGCTTGATTCCTGCCAGCCGAACATGCGGCGCCAGCCTTAAATCACAAATTCGCACTCTTACGCCCTGTTGCGCGTAACTTGCCGGATAAACCGGCAACGGGCTTGCCATCATTATTCGATTGGGCGTTATATCCGCTGCGCTGCGATAGCCGCGCGCGCCGCTGCCGCGGGTGATGATGATTTTAATCACGCATTCGGGTTTGTTCCTGGTGATGGTTTCCAGTTCGGCGCTCAAAATCTTCAGCGTGGGGCAATTAATGTTCAGTGCCGCGCAATCTTGTTGCAGCTTGCGGTAATGCCGCTGCCAGCATTGCGCTTTGCCCTGAATCACGCGCAGAGTGCGAAACACGCCGTCGCCGTACATCAATCCACGGTCGTGCACGTTCAGCAAATCGGTTTGAATACCGTTGACCAGAATCATTTGAGGTAAGAACGGCGCGGTGATGAATGCCGCAATTTAACCCGGTTTGCGGAAAAGGAAAAGCTTCCGGCTAGACTTTGCTGAAAACCAGAGTGCCGTTGGTGCCGCCAAATCCGAAAGAATTGGACAGCGCAACATCAATTTTCATGTTGCGCGCGGTATTCGGCACATAATCGAGGTCGCACTGCGGGTCCGGCTCGAAAATATTGATGGTGGGAGGCGCAATCTGATGATGCACGCTCAACGCCGAGAATACGGCCTCTACCCCACCCGCCGCGCCCAGCAGGTGCCCGGTCATGGATTTGGTGGAGCTTACCGCAAGTTTTTTCGCATGCTCGCCAAAACAGCGCTTCACTGCCACGGTTTCGGCGATATCTCCCAGCGGGGTCGACGTGCCATGGGCGTTGACGTAATCCACTTGATCGGGGTTGAGTCTGGCATTGCGCAGCGCGTTCACCATGCAGCGCGCCGCGCCGTCACCGTCTTCGCAGGGCGCGGTCATATGATGCGCGTCGGCGCTCATGCCAAAACCGGCAAGCTCGGCGTAAATTCGCGCACCGCGTTTTTTGGCATGCTCCATTTCTTCCAACACCAGCACGCCGGCGCCCTCGCCGAGCACGAAGCCATCCCGTCCCAGGTCCCACGGACGGCTCGCCGTGGCCGGATCGTCGTTGCGCGTGGACAGCGCGCGTGCCGAGGAAAATCCTCCTATGGCGAGCGGCGTCACGGTGGATTCCGAACCGCCGGCAACCATGATGTCGGCGTCGCCATATTCGATCAGACGTCCTGAATCACCGATGCAATGAGTGGCGGTGGTGCAGGCAGTGACGATGGCGAGATTCGGGCCTTTCAATCCATACATAATGGACAGATTGCCCGAAATCATGTTGATAATGGTCATGGGAATGAACAAAGGCGAGATCTTGCGCGGCCCGCCTTTGAGGAAAGTGCTGTGGGTTTCCTCGATGAACGGCAGTCCGCCTATGCCCGAACCGATGTTGACGCCTATGCGCTCGGCGTTTTGCGGCGTGATTTCCAGTCCCGCGTCCTTAATCGCCTCGATGCCTGCCGCCATGCCGTAATGGATAAAGGTATCCATACGGCGGACTTCCTTGGGAGAAAGATAATTTTCCGGATTAAATCCTTTCACTTCGCCGGCCATCTGTGAAGCAAAGGCGGCGGGGTCAAAGCGGGTAATCCGGCTGATTCCCGATTTTCCCGCAACGATGTTTTGCCACGTCTGCGCCACGCCTATGCCAACCGGCGCGACAATGCCTAGGCCGGTGATGACGACTCTGCGTCTGGACAAGATTATTCCAGGTGCGGGGGATTAAACGCGAGAGGGAAAATCAGTTAAGGTGGGTTTTGACGTAATCTATGGCTTGCTGCACGGTGGAGATTTTTTCCGCTTCCTCATCGGGAATTTCGCACTCGAACTCTTCTTCCAATGCCATTACCAATTCAACCGTGTCCAGCGAATCCGCCCCCAGGTCATCCACGAAGGAAGACTCGGTTTTGACTTCGGCTTCGTTGACGCCAAGTTGTTCGGCAACAATCTTTTTAACGCGTTGCTCTATGTTTTCCATCTAGATCCCCTTCAGTATTCTATAGGTGGTGAAAACGACTTAAAAATTACCTGCCTCAGGAAATGCGCCCATTCTACCAAATTCGCGCTAATTACAAAATCATAAACTCAATGTAACTTAAGCCATGTACATTCCGCCGTTGACCTGCAGGGTACAGCCGGTGATATAAGCGGCGCCGGCGGAAGCCAAAAACGCAACCGCCGCCGCCACGTCTTCGACCCGTCCCAGCCGCCCCATCGGCACATGCTGCAGCAAATCCTGCTGCTGCGCCGCGCTTAAAGATCGCGTCATGTCGGTGTCTATGAAACCGGGCGCGACACAGTTTACCGTAATATTGCGGCTTGCTACCTCGCGCGCCAGCGATTTGCTGAATCCCGCTATGCCGGCTTTGGCGGCGGCATAGTTGGACTGTCCGGGATTGCCGATTTCACCGGATATCGAAGTGATATTGATAATGCGCCCGTAGCGCGCTTTCACCATCGGGCGCAGCACCGCACGCGACAACCTGAACACCGATTTCAGATTGGCCGCCATGATTTCATCCCACTCTTCATCTTTCATGCGTAGCAGCAGATTGTCGCGGGTAATGCCGGCGTTATTCACCATAATGGACACGGCGCCGTAGTTTTTCTGGATTTCCTCCAGCAAACGTTCCGCCGCTGCGCCGTCAGTCACATCCAGTACTTTGCCGCCGCCTTTGATGCCCGCTTGAGTAAAAACAGCGCTTAGGGTTTGCGCGCCACTTTCCGTGGTCCCGGTGCCGATTACCGTGGCGCCCTGCTTGCCGAGTTCCAGGGCGATGCCGTGCCCGATGCCGCGCGTCGCTCCGGTCACTAATGCAATTTGATTTTCAAGCATTCTTGAACAAGCCGGGTAATTAAATCAACACTGTCAGCGCCTGCCTGAGCGCAGCGCTATCGTTAAACGCCAGTATTTCTTGATCCGGGGCGATGCGTTTGTTTAACCCGGCCAACACCTTGCCGGGGGCGCATTCCGCGACATGCGTGATGCCTGCTTGCTGTAAAGCTTGAATGGTTTCGACCCAGCGCACCGGACTGTAAAGCTGCCGCACCAGCGCGCCCTTGATGTCCTCGGGATCGGCGTGCTCGGTCACGTCCGCATTGTGCAGCACCGGAATGACTGGCGTCCTGATGGCAACGGATCGCAAGCGCTGCTTCAGTTTTTCCGCCGCGCCATGCATCAGCGAACAATGCGAGGGGGCGCTCATCGGCAGCATGATAGCGCGTTTCGCGCCCCTGGTCTTGGCGAGTTCCATGCCGCGCTGCACCGCTTGCCGGTGCCCGGCAATCACGGTTTGCCCTGGCGCATTAAAATTCACCGCTTGCAGTACTTCCCCCTGCGCCGCCGCGCGGCAAACTTCGTTTATTTTTTCGTCATCCAAACCCAGAATAGCCGCGATCCCGCCGCAGCCTTCCGGCACGGCGTGCTGCATGGTTTCGGCGCGAAAGCGCACCAGCGGCAGCGCATCGGCAAAGTCCAGCGCTCCGCTTGCCACCAGTGCCGTATATTCGCCCAGGCTGTGGCCGGCCAGCAGCACCGGTTGCGCACCATGTAAATCTTCCCAGGCGCGATACACGGCAACCCCCGCCGCCAGCATCAGCGGCTGAGTATTTACGGTCTGGTTCATGCTTTCTTCCGGGCCGGATTCCGCCAGCGCCCACAAATCCTGCTTGAGGATGCTGGAGGTTTCATCAAAAGTCCGGCGCACCGCCGGCAGGCCGGCGAATCCGCGCAGCATTCCCAGCGATTGCGAGCCTTGGCCCGGAAACACAAACGCAAATTTCATATTTTTATCTTGATGCGAATTACCAGCGCAACAGCACCGAGCCCCAGGTGAATCCTCCGCCCACGCCCTCCAGTAAAACCAATTCGCCCGCCTTGATACGGCCGTCGCGCACCGCGCTATCCAGCGCCAACGGTATCGAAGCGGCGGAGGTATTGGCGTGACGGTCAACCGTCACCACCACTTTGTCCATGCTGATTCCAAGTTTTTTTGCCGTGGCCTCGATAATCCGAATATTAGCTTGATGCGGGATCAGCCAATCGATATCGCTTTTTTGCAGTTGATGGCCGGCGAGCGCTTCGTCCACCATTTGTTCCAGCACTTTTACCGCGAATTTGAACACGGCGTTGCCTTCCATCACCAGATGCGGATTGCCGCTCACCTGCCCGCCGCTCACCGTGCCTGGGACAGCAAGGATTTTGTGATAGCTGCCGTCGGCATGCAAATGCGAGGAAAGAATCCCGGGTGTTGCACTGGCTTTAACGATCACCGCGCCCGCCCCATCGCCGAACAAAACACAGGTGGCGCGGTCATTCCAATCCAGTATGCGCGAATATATTTCCGTGCCGACCACCAGGGCGCAGCGGTTTTTGCCGGAGCGCACGAACAGATCGGCGGTGCTCAAGGCGTAAACAAACCCGCTGCATACCGCCTGCACGTCGAACGCCGGGCAATTCTTGATGCCGAGCTTGGGTTGCAGGATGCAGGCGGTGCTGGGAAAAATCATGTCCGGCGTGGTGGTGGCGACGATAATCAAATCCACCTCGTCCGCCTGCACTCCCGCCGCCTGCATGGCCAGTCTGGAGGCGTGCAGCGCGAGATCACTGGCGCTTTCATTTTCCGCCGCGATATGCCGTTGGCGTATGCCGGTGCGCGAAAAAATCCATTCGTCCGAAGTCTCGACCCGCTGTTCCAGATCGCGGTTGGTGAGGATATTTTGCGGCAGATAACTGCCGGTGCCGGTTATGCGTGAGTACATCACACCGGCTCCGGATGAATCGTAGCCATACGCTCGCTGATGCGCTGCAAGACGCCGTTCTGCACTTCTTCCACTGCGCGCCGGATGGCGAACCCGAAAGCAAAACTGTCGGCAGCGCCGTGGCTTTTCACCACCACGCCGCGCAAACCCAGCAGGCTGGCGCCGTTATAGCGGCGGTAATCCACTCTTCTCTTGAATGCCTTGAGCGCCGGCAGCGCGAATAAAGCGCTGATTTTTGTGAGGAGGTTGCGCTCGAATTCTTCGCGTAAAAATGTGCCCAACATTTGCGCCAGACCTTCCGAAGTTTTAAGCGCCACGTTGCCGACAAAACCATCGCACACCACGACGTCGGTGGTGCCTTTATAAATGTCATCCCCTTCGACATTGCCATAAAAATTGAGCCCGCTCGCGCGCAACAGTTCCGCGGCCTGTTTCACTACTTCGTTACCTTTGATTTCTTCTTCACCGATATTAAGCAGTCCGACGCTGGGACGTTCCTTGTGCTCCACCGCGGACACCAGCATGGCGCCCATGATGGCGAATTGCAGCAAATGCTGCGACGTGCAATCGGCGTTGGCGCCCAGGTCGAGTACGTAGGTTTCGCGGCGCAGAGAGGGAAGTGCGGTGGCGATAGCGGGACGTTCGATGCCGGGCAGGGTTTTCAGGACAAAACGGGAAATCGCCATCAGCGCGCCGGTGTTGCCGGCGCTCACGCAGGCCTGCGCTTCTCCGCTTTTCACCAGATTTACCGCCACCCGTATCGAGGAATCCTTTTTACTACGCAAGGCAAGTGCGGGCGACTCATCCATGGCTACTATTTCGCTGGCGTGATGAATACGCAGCCGCGAACCGGTCACCGCGCGCGCGGCGCGCAATTGATGTTCGATGACTTCGCGCAGGCCGACCAGAACAATTTGTGTCTCGGGATTGCGCTGCAGGAATTTCACCGCTGCCGGCACCGTGACTTGCGCGCCGTGGTCGCCGCCCATGCAATCAATGGCTACCGTGATATCCATTGCCGGTGCGGGCAGAAATCGCCTTGCGGGCGATTATTCGCCCTTGCCGCGCGTTACTTTCTTGCCACGGTAATAGCCATTGGGGCTGATATGGTGGCGCAGATGAACTTCACCAGTGGTCGGTTCGACCGCCAGCGGCGGATTGGTCAGAAAATCATGCGCGCGATGCATGCCGCGCTTGGACGGGGATTTCTTGTTCTGCTGAACTGCCATGACTGACTCCTATTTACGTGTACTGTTCTTAAGCGCTGCCAGCGCCGCAAAAGCCGTTTTACCGCTACTGCTGCCGGCATATTCTTCATTGATGCGGCATGCTGCCGTATCATGCCGTGGCGAAAGCGGCAGCCCTAAAATAATTTCTTCTTCCAGCAGGGCCAGCACATCCAGCTTGCTTTGCGCCGGAATGCAATCTACTGCCGGGTCTTCTTGCCCAATTTCCGGAAAATCGCCGGCACTTTCGATCAGCAGCAAATCACGAATCTGATTCACGCTCCACGCCAATTCTTTCATGCAGCGTTGGCATTTGAGGCTGATGCTGCCCTGCACCGCCAAATGCAATTGCGGCTTGCCGTGCGAGTTCACCGCCCCCTGCAACTCGTATTCGAGGCTGCCTGCCGTGGAGTACAAGTAATCGTGCAAGCGTGGCAAATCCGCGACCGCTATTTTACCACGCAAGGCTTGCGCACCGCGGGCAAAGGCCAGGCTATCCACCGCGACCTGTTCAAGCATAAGGCGCGCATGATATTATTTTTACGGTTTGCTGTCAAAAACTTACGAGAAAAATTTGAGTGCTCCGCAGCTGGTTTTAGCGTCCACTTCGGTTTATCGCCGCGAACTGCTCGAGCGCCTGCAACTACCCTACTCCGTTGCCGCACCTGGCGTGGATGAAAGCCCGCTTCCTGACGAAGAGCCGGCACAAACCGCTCAGCGCCTGGCGCTGACCAAGGCAAAGGCGGTGCAAAGCCGGTTTTCAGAAGCACTCATCATCGGCTGCGACCAGGTCGCGTCGCTGCAAGGCGTGCTGCTGGGTAAGCCGCACACTTATGATAATGCCTTCAAACAACTGCAATTCATGCGCGGTAAAACCGTCGTATTCCACACCGCGCTGTGCCTGCTTAACGCACGTACCGGAAACAACCAGACGCGGCTGGTGCTTTGCCAGGTCAAGATGCGCGATTACAGCGACGCGCAGATTGCAAACTATCTTGCCAGGGAGCAACCCTATCATTGCGCGGGCAGCGCCAAAAGCGAAGGTTTGGGAATTGCTCTCATGGCCAGCGTGCAAGGCGAAGATCCCAGTGCGCTCATCGGGCTGCCGCTTATCGCTTTGGTGGACCTGCTGCAAAACGAAGGCGTCCAGGTTATATAACCCATGCCGTCGGGCGTTCTTTATCTCATTCCCGTTTCACTCGGCGCAAGCCAGATTGATTTGCCGATGTCTGCGATCGAACAGGTCTGCGCGCTAAACACTTTTATCGTGGAAAACGCAAAAAGCGCAAGGCAATATCTGGCGCAATTCAAGCTCGCCACGCCTTTGCAGCAGATAAATTTTCTGCTTCTTGACGAGCACACTCCGCGTGAAACGCTGAAAGATTTGCTGAAACCGCTATTGGCGGGGGAAAACGCGGGATTGATGTCGGAAGCCGGTTGCCCGGCGGTAGCCGACCCCGGCGCGGCGCTGATCAGGCTGGCTCATCAACATGCCATCAAAGTGGTGCCACTGGTGGGGCCTTCGGCAATACTCTTGGCGTTGATGGCTTGCGGTCTCGATGGGCAGCGCTTCGCTTTCCACGGCTACTTACCGGTGCCGGAGCATGACCGCAGGAAAAGCCTTGCCGAACTGGAAAAAAACTCAAAAGCTCTTACTCAAACGCAAATTTTCATCGAGGCGCCTTACCGCAATCAGAAACTGCTGCAAAGCCTGATTGAAACCTGCCGCGGCACGACCTGGTTGTGCCTCGCCACCGACATCACGCTGCCGACAGAGAGCATCGTCACGCGGCGCATGGCGGAATGGAAAACGAAACTGCCGGAAATCAACAAACGGCCTACGGTGTTCCTGCTGTATAGCGATTAACGCCAGCGCGGAGAATCGAACAGGGCATTGGCCATCGCCCCGCCAAAGCGCCGCGCAAAACGCTCCGCCAGATTTTCATGCGGAGTGTAATCCACGATCTCCTCGGCTTTGATCACCTCGCGCGCCACGTAGTCAATGTTGCCCATGGCATCCGTCAGCCCCAGCTCGATGCTTTTCTGCCCGCTCCACACCAAACCGCTGAACATGTCAGGCGTTTCCTTCAGCCGCTTGCCGCGGCCCACTCTTACCACCTGGATGAATTGCAGATGAATTTCATCCAGCAGTTTTTGCGCATAGTCTTTCTGCGCCGGCACTTGCGGTGAAAAAGGATCGAGAAAACCTTTGTTCACGCCCGCAGTCAGCAAGCGGCGCTCGACGCCCAGCTTTTCCATGGTTCCGGTAAAACCAAACCCATCCATCAGCACGCCGATTGAACCGACAATGCTCGCTTTATCCACATAAATTTTGTCGGCCGCCGCCGCCACGTAATAACCACCCGAAGCGCATATGTCTTCCACCACGGCGTAGAGCGGAATATCGGGATATTTGGCGCGCAGCCGGCGGATTTCATCATTGATATGGCCTGCCTGCACCGGACTGCCGCCGGGACTGTTGATGCGCAGGATCACACCGACGGTATTTTTGTCCTTGAACGCCTCTTGCAAACCGGACGTGACATTCTCCGCGCTGGCCTCGGAGCCGGGCGCGATGACACCGGAAAGCTCAACCAGCGCAGTATGCTTGCCGGCAATCGCGCCATCTTTCTTGCCTATCCACCCCGCCGTCAGGAATAACACCGCGAACAGCCAGATAAACATCAGCAATTTGAAAAAAATACTCCAGTGGCGCGCACGCCGCTGCTCTTGCAGCGCCGAGCTTGCGAGCTTTTCCACTATCTGGCGTTCCCAGCCGGGTTGATCGTCATCCGCCATGCTTCAAACCTTTCGTCAGAAAATAAACCTTGCCGTTTTTCTCTTCGACGGCAAGCCGTTCCAGACTCGCGCCTCGGCACGGGCCGGCCACGCAAAAACCGGTAGCGGGCTGGTAAGTCGCGCCATGCGAAGCGCAGATTAAGTATACCCCGGAATCATCGAAGAATTCACCCTCCATCCAATCGAGTTCCAGACCCATGTGCGCGCAGCGGTTAAGATAGGCGTGGATTTTGCCTTGATAGCGGATCACAAATGCCGGATGCGTTCTTTCTTCTGCTTCGCAGATGAAACGCACTCCTTTGCCGCCATCGCGCAAGACATTGCTGGCGCAAATCAGCTGCATTTTTTCAGCCATGGCTGCAATTCCCGAATGTTATTCAAGCAACCCAACGGAGCGAGTTCGAGCAGGTTTTGTTTCGGGTGCGCGCCATAACCCACCGCGAGCGCTGCCACACCGGCATTTTTTGCCATCTGCAAGTCATGCGTGGTATCGCCTATCATCAGCGTTTTTTCAGCCGGCGTGGACAATTCAACCAGCAATTCCAGCAGCATGCCGGGGTGCGGTTTGGAAAAACCTTCATCGGCGCAGCGCGATGCGTGAAAATAGCGTCCCAATCCGGTTTCCTGGAAATCACGATTTAAACCCTTGCGGCTCTTGCCGGTGGCCACCGCGAGCAAAAAACCGGCTTGATACAGGTCTTGCAAAGTTTCGCGCGCGCCCGCGAACAGCGGAATCGGCCCGTCGCGGGAGAGAAAGTGATGCCGGTAGCGTTCAATCATTGCAGAATAATCAGCAGGCGAAAGATCGGGCAGTAAATGCGCCAATGCCTCTCTGAAACCGAGGCCTATGATGTGCTTCACTCGTGCCGGTTCGGGAACAGCTAAGCCGAAATCAACGCAGGCCGTTTGCATTGCAGACACGATCAAATCGGCGGAATCGGTGAGCGTGCCATCCCAGTCAAAAACCAGAAGGCTGAAACGCCGCAGGTTCGCAGCTTGCTCAATCGGATTCATGTGCTTGAATAAAAGCCTGCAATTCTTTGGGCAGCGGCGCTTCCAGCTTCAATAGCACTCCAGTCTTCGGGTGTTTTAATTTCACTTGGGCGGCGTGGAGGAACATGCGCTTCAAGCCCTGTTTGGCAAGCTCGCGATTCAATGCGAAATCACCGTATTTGTCGTCGCCCAATATAGGAAAACCGAGATGCGCGAGATGCGCGCGGATTTGGTGTGTGCGCCCGGTTTTAAGCTCGGCTTCCAATAAACTGCATTCGCGCAAATTCCGGCGCAGAAAAAAAAGCGTGTGCGCGATTTGCCCGCCCTCTTTCACCGACACGCGCCGTTCGCCCGCGGCGGTGACAAATTTATTTAGCGGCAGCCTGACGCTTTGCCTGGCGTTGGTCCAGCGTCCTTTGACCAGCGCCAGATAACGTTTTTCCACTTCGCCTTCGCGCAGCATGCGGTGTACCTCGGTCAACGCGCTGCGTTTTTTGGCGAGCAGCAACACCCCGGAAGTCTCGCGGTCAAGACGATGCGCCAATTCGATAAAGCGCGGCTTGGGCTCGCGTAGGCGCAACAGTTCAATTGCCCCGCTGCTGATGCCGCTGCCGCCATGCACCGCCAGGCCGGACGGCTTGTTGATTACCAGCAGGCAGTCATCTTCGTATATGACCGGGAGAGCAAGCTTGGACGGGCGCATTGCGGGTTTGCTGGCGGCGCGAGTGCGGATGGGCGGAATGCGCAGCTTGTCGCCTATCTGCAGGCGGTAAGTTGGGTCCACCCGCCGGCTGTTTACCCGCACTTCGCCGCTACGCAAAATACGGTAAATATGACTTTTAGGAACTCCTTTTAAAACCTTCGCTAAATAATTGTCCACGCGCTGGTTTTCGCCATCTTCCTCGACTGTTCCCCAGGATACGGAATCTTTGCTTAAATCATGCATTTTGCTTATACTGGGACGTCATGGTTTTCCCGCGCCGGCGGCATTCAAGCCCGTCCCGGCCCTGTGATTCATAGCCAAATGCATGAATCAAAATGAAAAACCTGACAAGTTGGTTAACTCCGCTCACCACGGCAAAAGTAGCGAGAACAATTGTTGGATTACGCGCTCCGAGCAGATTTTTAAATCCTGACCGAAAAGAAACAGGATTCTACCGACAAACCCGTTGAGTAAATTGTAATTATCAGCCGACTCTTGAAATTATGACGAGCACCTGACAAATACTCGAAACCGCATCGCTATTATAGCGATGCTCAGGGTTTGCCCTGCCCGTGTAGAGCGCGGGAGAGCAAAAAAATGAAACGCATGTTGTTTAACGCGACCCAGTCCGAAGAACTGCGCGTCGCGATAGTAGATGGCCAGAAACTGGTTGACCTGGATATAGAATCAGCAGGTAAAGAGCAGCGCAAGAGCAATATCTACAAGGGTGTCATCACCCGCATCGAACCCAGCCTGGAAGCCGCTTTCGTGGATTACGGCGGCGAACGGCACGGGTTTCTCCCGTTCAAGGAAACCTCACGCATCTGGTTCCATACCGACATGGATCCGGCGCGCGCGCGCATCCAGGATGTGCTGCGTGAAGGCCAGGAGCTGATCGTCCAGGTTGACAAGGACGAGCGCGGCACCAAGGGCGCGGCACTCACTACTTTTATCAGCCTCGCCGGACGTTACATCGTCCTGATGCCGAACAACCCGCGCGGCGGCGGCGTATCACGGCGCGTGGAAGGCGAGGAGCGAAACGAGTTGCGCGACACCATGGCGCGCATGGAAGTGCCACCCGGCATGAGCCTGATCGGCCGCACCGCCGGCATCGGCCGCAATCTGGAAGAGCTGCAATGGGACCTGAACTACCTGCTGCAATTGTGGGAAGCGATTGAAAGCGCTTCCAAGAGCGAAAAAGCACCCTCGCTGATTTATCTCGAAAGCAGCCTGGTAGTGCGCGCCATCCGCGATTACTTCCATCACGACATCGGCGAAATCCTGATCGATACCGAAGATATTTACGAGCAGGCGCAGCAGTTCATGTCCCATGTCATGCCCGGCAACGTCAACCGCGTGAAACTGTACAAAGACGACGTGCCGCTGTTTTCGCGCTTCCAGATCGAGCATCAGATCGAAACCGCGTTCGCGCGCCAGGTGCCGCTGCCTGCCGGCGGCGCGGTAGTCATAGACCACACCGAGGCGCTGGTTTCGATAGATGTCAACTCGGCGCGCGCCACGCGCGGCGCCGACATCGAGCAGACCGCGCTTAACACCAACCTTGAAGCGGCGGATGAAATCGCGCGCCAGCTGCGGCTGCGCGATCTGGGCGGCCTCATCGTGATTGACTTCATAGACATGGAAATCCAGCGCAACCAGCGTGAAGTCGAAAACCGTCTGCGCGACGGTTTGCGCTATGATCGAGCGCGCGTGCAAATGGGCAAGATTTCGCGCTTTGGATTGCTCGAGCTTTCGCGTCAGCGCTTACAGCCGTCGCTGGGCGAAACCAGCCACATGCCCTGCCCGCGCTGCCACGGTACCGGGCATATTCGCGGCACCGAATCCACCGCGCTGCATATCCTGCGCATCGTCCAGGAAGAAGCGATGAAAGACAATACCGGCGCGATTCACGCGCAAGTGCCGGTGGATGTCGCGACTTTCCTGTTGAACGAAAAACGCGCCGACATTCACCGCATCGAGGCGCGCTTTCACACCAATGTGCTGCTGATTCCCAATGTTCATCTGGAAACGCCGAACTACAATGTCACGCGGCTGCGCCAGGATGAAATGAGCGAAACCGAAGCCGGCGCCAGCTACACCCTGGTGGAAGCGCCGACCGAGGAAGAGAAAAAACCTGCCAGCGCGCAGGAAGCCAAACCCGTACGCCCGCAGGCCGCGGTACAAGGCATTACCCCGCAGCAACCCGCACCGGTAGTACGCACGGTGCAGCCGACTTTCATTTCCAAAATCCTGGGCTGGTTCAAGCAAGACAGGGAAAAGCAGGAAGAAACGCAAACCAAGCCGCGTCCGCCGATGCGCGGCCGTCAGCGCGAAAAACGCGAACGCTTCGAGCGGAATCGCAACCGCCCCCAAAGCGAAGCCACGGCACGTCCGGCACAGCAGCCTCCGCAGCCGCGCTTGCGTGAGCGTCCGGAAAATCAGCAGCAACAGCGTAACCGTCCACAGCAGCAGCGGCAAGAATCCAAAGCCGAAAACCGGCCAGAAAGACCGGAACCAGAGGC
>JBOIFQ010000318.1:0-5780 GCA_050741655.1 Burkholderiales bacterium
ATCCACTACCGCGACAAGGTCGTGCCTGACCTCATGAAGAAGTTCGGCTATACCACCGTGATGCAGGTGCCGCGCATCCGGAAGATCACGCTCAACATGGGCGTCGGCGAAGCGGTGGCGGACAAGAAAATCATGGACCACGCGGCCGGCGACATGCAGAAAATAGCCGGCCAAAAACCGGTGGTGACGAAGTCGAAGAAATCCATCGCCGGCTACAAGATCCGCAAGGATTATCCGGTCGGCTGCATGGTGACGCTGCGCCAGGCGCGCATGTATGAATTTCTCGATCGTCTGGTGTCCATCGCCATTCCGCGCATCCGCGACTTTCGCGGGCTGCCGGCCAAATCGTTCGACGGCCGCGGCAATTACAACATGGGCGTGAAGGAACAGATCATTTTCCCGGAAATCGAGTACGACAAAATTGATGCGCTGCGCGGCATGAATATCACCATCACCACCACCGCCAGGTCCGATGACGAAGCGCGCGCGCTGCTGGCGGCATTTAAATTCCCGTTCAAGAGCTGAGGCCGGCATGGCAAAAACTTCCGTCGTTTACCGTGAGAAAAAACGCCGCGCCGTGGTAAAAAAATTCGCCGCCAGGCGCGCCGAGATTCTCGCCGCCATCGGCAACATGCGCTTGAGCGAAGACGAGCGGCACGCGGCGCGGTTGAAATTGCAGCAACTGCCGCGCAATGCCTCGCCGGTCCGGTTGCGCAACCGCTGCAGCCTCACCGGGCGCCCGCGCGGTTTTTACCGCAAGTTCGGTCTCGGCCGCAGCAAGCTGCGCGACATCGCCATGCGCGGCGATATTCCCGGCATCATCAAAGCCAGCTGGTAACGGGCATGAGGATAAACACATGAGCATGACCGATCCGATCTCCGATATGTTGACGCGCATCCGCAATGCGCAGCTTTCGGAAAAAACCACGGTAACCCTGCCCGCGTCGCGCCTCAAGGCGTCCATCGCCCAGGTACTGAGAGACGAAGGTTATATCGAGGGTTTCGCGGTGCGTGAGATGGAAGGCAAGGCGACGCTGGAAATCGCGCTCAAATACTATGCCGGCCGTCCGGTGATCGAAAAGATCGAGCGCGTGAGCCGCCCCGGCCTCAGAATTTACAAACCCAGCCGCGACATCCCGAAAGTGATGAACGGCCTGGGAATCGCCATCATATCCACCCCGCAGGGGGTGATGACCGACCGCAAGGCGCGCGCCAACGGCGTGGGCGGTGAAGTGCTGTGCATCGTCGCGTAGCGGAGAACGAAACCATGTCGCGAATTGGCAAAAATCCCATAGTCGTCCCGGCCGGCGTCGAAGTGACGGTTGGCCCCAGCGAAGTGGCGGTGAAAGGCCCGCTCGGCCTGCTCAAGCAGGAGCTCAAGGGTGATGTCGTGATCGAACGTGAAAGCAATCAACTCAGGTTCAAGGTAGGCAACCAGTCCCAGCATGCCAACGTCATGTCCGGTACGCTGCGTGCGCTGGTAGCCAACATGATTCAGGGCGTGACCAAGGGATTCGAGAAAAAACTTTCCCTGGTCGGCGTGGGTTACCGCGCGCAGGCGCAGGGCGATAAACTCAATCTTACGCTCGGTTACTCGCACCCGGTGATGCACCCGATGCCGAAAGGCATCAAAGTCGAGACGCCGACGCAAACCGACATCGTGATTAAGGGCATAGACAAGCAGATGGTGGGACAGGTCGCGGCCGAAGTGCGCGCTTACCGCAGCCCCGAGCCTTACAAGGGCAAGGGCGTGCGCTATAGCGATGAAGCGGTGGTGCTCAAGGAAACCAAGAAGAAATAGGCGGAATCAGGCATGAATGACAGAAAACAATCACGCTTGCGGCGCGCGCGCAAAACGCGCGCCAAGATAGATGAGCTCAAGGTAGTGCGCCTCACGGTGCATCGCTCCAACAGCCACATTTATGCTCAGGTCATCAATGCCGGCAAGGTGGTGGCGACGGCGTCCACGCTGGAGCCGGAAGTGCGCAAGAAAGTGAAATATGGCGGCAACGTCAAGGCGGCGGGAACCATCGGCAAGCGCATCGCCGAAAAGGCCAAAAAAGAAGGCATCGAGACGGTGGCTTTCGATCGTTCCGGTTTCAAATATCACGGCCGGGTAAAAGCCCTGGCCGACGCGGCGCGCGAACACGGCCTGAAATTCTGACGAGGTAGAACATGGCGAAAATGCAGCATCAATCACAGGATCGCGGCGATGGCTTGCGCGAAAAAATGGTGGCGGTGAACCGCGTGACCAAAGTGGTCAAGGGCGGACGCATACTCGGCTTCGCCGCGCTCACCGTGGTCGGCGATGGCGACGGCGGCGTCGGCATGGGCAAGGGCAAGTCGCGCGAAGTGCCGGTGGCGGTGCAGAAAGCGATGGATGAAGCACGCCGCAAAATGATCAAGATCAGCCTCAAGAACGGTACTCTGCAGCACGCGGTGATCGGCAAGCACGGCTCCGCCAAGGTGTACATGCAGCCGGCCATCGAAGGCACCGGCATTATCGCCGGCGGACCGATGCGCGCGATTTTCGAAGTCATGGGGGTAACCAACGTGCTGGCCAAATGCCTGGGCTCCACCAATCCCTACAACGTGGTGCGCGCTACCCTGCAAGGCTTGCAGGCGATGAGCACGCCTTCTGAAATCGCCGCCAAGCGCGGCAAGAGCGTGGAACAGATTCTGGAGTAATCATGGTCAAGAAAAAAACCGCGGGCAAAATCAGGGTGACCCTGGTCAAAAGCATCAACGGCGCCAAGGAATCGCATCGCGCCACGGTGCGCGGTCTGGGCTTGCGCCGCCTGCGCCACAGCGTGGAACTGGAAGACACTCCGGCTGTGCGCGGCATGATCAACAAAGTCAGCTATCTCGTGAAGTGCGGAGCTTGAATGGAACTTAACGGCATCAAACCGGCGGCAGGTAGCACGCGTCCCAGACGGCGTGTGGCGCGCGGGCCCGGTTCGGGCCTGGGCAAGACCGGCGGGCGCGGCCACAAAGGCCAGCGTGCGCGCTCCGGCGGTTTTCATAAAGTCGGTTTCGAGGGCGGCCAGATGCCGCTGCAACGGCGTTTGCCCAAGCGCGGTTTCATCTCGCCGGGCCGCAACGACACCGCCGAAGTGCGTTTGTCGGATTTGAACAAGCTGAAAACTCATGACGTTGACATCCTGGTGCTGAAGGCGGCGGGAGTGGTGCCGGCCGCGGCCTTGTCCGCCAAAGTCATGCTGTCGGGGAAACTCAAGCATGCGGTAAAACTCAAAGGGATTCTGGTCAGCAAAGGCGCCAGGGCCGCCATCGAGAAAGCCGGCGGCAGCGTGGAAATCGTGCAAGCCGCGAAAGCAGCGAAAGCAGCGAAAGCGGCGAAAGTAAAGGAATAGAGAAGCTTGGCCACCAATAATTCGATGCTCGGGATGTACAGCAAAATGGGCGACTTGAAAAAGCGCCTGCTGTTCCTGCTCGGCGCCCTGGTGGTGTACCGCATCGGCGCGCACATTCCGGTGCCGGGAATTGATCCCGGGCAGCTGGCCGATTTATTCCGCTCGCAGCAAGGCGGCATCCTCGGCATGTTCAACGTGTTTTCGGGCGGCGCGTTGTCGCGCTTCACCATTTTCGCGCTCGGAATACTGCCATATATTTCCTCCTCCATCATCATGCAGCTGATGACGGTGGTGAGCCCGCAAATGGAAGCGCTGAAAAAAGAAGGCGAAGCGGGGCGGCGCAAGATCACGCAATACACGCGTTATGGCACGGTGGCGCTGGCGATGTTCCAGGGCATGGGCATCGCGATTGCGCTGGAACACCAGCCGGGTCTGGTGCTGGAACCGGGACTGATGTTCCGGCTTACCACCATGGTGACGCTGCTGACCGGCACCATGTTCCTGATGTGGCTGGGCGAGCAGATTACCGAACGCGGCATCGGCAACGGTATTTCGCTGATTATTTTCGCCGGCATCGCGGCGGGACTGCCGCACGCAGTGGGCGGCACGCTGGAATTGACGCGCACCGGCGCGTTTTCCATTCCTTTCGTGCTGCTGCTGTTCGCGGCGGTGATAGGCGTTACCGCACTGGTGGTGTTCGTGGAGCGCGGCCAGCGCAAGATTCTGGTGAATTACGCCAAGCGTCAGGTGGGGCGCAAGATTTACGGCGGGCAGAGTTCGCACCTGCCGCTGAAGCTGAACATGTCGGGGGTGATCCCGCCGATTTTCGCTTCCAGCATTATTTTGTTTCCGGCCACGCTGGCCGGCTGGTTCGGTTCCAGCGAGAACATGACGTGGCTCAAGGATATCGGCGCCACCTTGCATCCGGGGCAGCCGATTTATGTGCTGCTGTACGCGGCGGCGATAGTCTTCTTCTGTTTTTTTTACACCGCGCTGGTGTTTAATCCGAAGGAGACCGCCGACAATCTGAAGAAAAGCGGCGCCTTCCTGCCCGGTATCCGGCCCGGCGAGCAGACCGCGCGTTTTATCGAGAACATCATGACGCGGCTGACATTGGCGGGCGCGCTTTATGTGACTCTGGTGTGTTTGCTGCCGGAGTTTTTGATCGTGAAGTGGAACGTGCCGTTTTATTTCGGCGGCACCTCGCTCCTGATTATCGTGGTGGTGACCATGGATTTCATGGCGCAGGTGCAGGCCTACATCATGTCGCACCAGTACGAAAGCCTGCTGAAAAAGGCCAACTTCAAGGGTGGCGGCGGTCTCCCGGCGCGTTAAGAAACAAAATGATTAAACCGCCGATAAACAAGTATTTTGCGTCAAGACAAGGCGCGAGTTTTTTTGCCAGCGCCGCATACATCGAGGTATGTAAGCGCCGCAAAAAAACGCAGCAACGCGGTATTGGCGCAAAAGACGAAGTTTAGCGCATGGCGAAGGAAGAAACGATTGAAATGCAGGGCGAGGTAGTGGAAAACCTGCCCAACGCCACGTTCCGGGTGAAGCTTGAAAATGGCCATGTCGTGCTGGGGCATATTTCCGGCAAGATGCGCATGCATTACATCCGCATCCTGCCGGGCGACAAGGTGACGGTGGAATTGACGCCTTATGATTTGACCAAAGCGCGCATTATATTCCGCGCCAAGTAAGGAGCACAGAATGAAAGTACATGCTTCAGTGAAAAAAATGTGCCGCAAATGCAAGATCGTGCGCCGCAAGCGCGTGGTGCGGATAATTTGCTCGAATCCGCGCCACAAACAGCGCCAGGGTTAGTTGAACCGCCTTGAATTTAACCTTATAATTTAACGTTTTATTTTTTGAGGACGCCATGGCCCGTATCGGCGGCGTGAACATAGCGAATCACCAGCATGCCGAAGTCGCGCTCACCGCGATTTACGGCATCGGCCGTGCGCGTGCGCGCAAGATTTGCACCGCCGCCGGAATCAACAATTCGGCCAAGATCAAGGATCTTTCCGACGGCGACATGGACAAGCTGCGCGAGCAAGTGGGCAAGCACACCGTCGAGGGCGACCTGCGGCGCGAAGTGTCCATGAACATCAAGCGGCTGATAGATCTGGGCTGCTATCGCGGCGCGCGCCACAAGAAAGGGTTGCCGGTGCGCGGCCAGCGCACGCGCACCAACGCGCGCACCCGCAAGGGCCCGCGCAAAGCGGTGCGGCTGGCTAAAGCCGCTTCCGAAACCGGCAAGAATTAAACGACTTTAAGGAAACACTACATGGCAACTACCACCAAGACCAACGTCAGGGTGCGCAAGAAGGCGAAGAAAAACGTGGCGGAAGGCATCGCCCACATTCACGCCTCGTTCAATAACACCATCGTCACCATCACCGACCG
>JBOIFQ010000319.1:0-4595 GCA_050741655.1 Burkholderiales bacterium
CCCATAGCCGGGCTTGCTGACTCGAAGCAACTCAGCGCGGCAAAACGCGCAACACTGGAACGGCAAATAAAATCGCAAGCGCTGGCCTGGGCCGTGGCTTATGCCACGGTGGAAGAAATTGACGCCATCAATATTTTGCAGGCCAGTTTGCTGGCGATGAAACGCGCGGTGGAAGCGCTGGCCGTCGAACCCGCCGAAGTGCTGGTGGACGGTCTGCATTGTCCGCGAGTGAAATTTCCTGTGCGCGCTATAATCAAGGGCGACAGCAAGGTGCGGGAAATCATGGCGGCATCCATACTCGCCAAGGCCGCGCGCGATGCGGAAATGCAACTGCTGCATGAACGTTTTCCGCAATACGGATTTGACCGGCACAAAGGTTATCCGACCACGCAGCATTTGTTGGCGCTCAAACTTCACGGCGTGAGCGCGATTCATCGCCGCAGTTATGCGCCGGTCAAGGCGCTCCTCGCGGAAAGTTTATGACATGTTGAGCATATTTAAATTTTTTCACATCCTGGGCGTGGTGATCTGGATCGGCGGAATGTCATTCGCTTATCACTGCCTGCGCCCGGCGGCGGTCAAAGTGTTGGAAGCGCCTGCGCGGCTCGCGCTGTGGTCGCATACTTTGCGCCGCTTCTTCAACTGGGTGTGGCTCGCCATCGTGCTGTTACTGGCGAGCGGGTTCGGCCTGACTTTTCTATTGGGTGGAATTTACGCGCCGCAGTATATTTTCTGGATGATGGGCATCGGCATCATCATGATGCTGATTTTCGCTCATGTGTATTTCGCGCCGTTCAAGCGCTTGAAACGCACAGTGGTGTCACAGGATTGGAAGGCCGCGGGTGTCGCGCTCAATCAGATACGTATTCTGGTCGCAACCAATCTGATTCTCGGTTTAATCGTTGTTGCTATCGCAACCTTGGGGCGAGGCAGCATTTGAACCTTATGCCACTGCAATTGACTTGAAGAATAGCAAGCAGACACCTAGAATGGTGTCTCAAGGCCGCATTCAGGCAGCCCATTTAGATTAGGCATACTTGAATATCCTTCTTGCCTTATGGGCTGACTGTGCATTTCGAGATCATTGGGACTATTCAACGTATCGAAACGATCGCGATTGGCGGGCGGATTCGAGAAATAATGCGGCTTCGAAAACAATACGGAGCTGGCAGGTGGCGCAAGCTTAAGGGTATTGCACATGTACGGCTGCTCAATGGCAGTGTCCGTAAGGCAGAACTACATTGGTATGAGGCGCATGGTATAGGTAAGCGCAAGATGAAGATCAAGAGTTTTTGGAGTAAAGCAAATGGCACAAGCACGCTCTAAAGTCAGATTTGCCCTATGCGTCGAGGATAAGGACTGCGACGATCTTGAAAAAGGAAAGGTATATCCGGTTCTTTCAGACGCTGCGGCTAAAAGGGACGGATACCTCCGTGTCATTGATGAATCGGGCGAAGATTATCTCTACCCACAGTCAGGCTTTGTTTTCGTTGATCTTCCCAACAAGGCCAAAGATGCACTATTGGCAGAAACCTGAGTTCAAAGGGGCCAGTTCACTCTGACCCCTAGCATTTGTGGTATCGGCGAGCTGAAACCTCACTTGGAACTCTTCGAGGGAAGTGCAGCAACGAACTGCTCACACCGCTCAAGCCAGAAGCGAAGTTGCTTGTCTGTCTTGATTCCCTGCGCGTCGACAAACACATAGCCCTGCATAGGCTTGCCAGTGAAGTCCATCTCGCGAACATGCTTGTGGCTCAGAGAGTCCGCGTGGTTTGCCTTTCCTACGCGAGCCATAAGTGAGGAATCCGAGACACCGACAAACATGAGCCCCCGCCGAAGAAAAGCGATTCCACCGAACATTTTTTTCTCTGTAATGGCTTGATTGCCCGCGAGAGCATCGCGGATTCGCTGCGCAAGTCGTTCGTCGTACGCCATGGTATTCCTTGCGGGGACTAACTATAAATGGCCTGAGTCAAAGGAGTGAGTCAAAAGGGCCAGAGTGATCTTAGCCACAAACGATGGACACCTTAGATCAGCCGTGACCGGCTTCGGCATGCAACTTTAATCCCAGCGCGTCGATCACTTTGAGGATGGTGTCAAAGTCTGGGCTGCGTTCTCCGGAAAGCGCCTTATAAAGGCTTTCGCGGGATAATCCGGTGTCTCGCGCAACTTGTGACATACCCTTGGCGCGAGCGATGTCACCAAGTGCTTTAGCGATAAATGCGGCATCTCCGTCAGCTTCTTCAAGGCAGGCTTCAAGATAAGCAGCCATCTCTTTTGGAGTTCTGAGGTGCTGGGCAACATCATAGCGAGTGGTAACGGTCTTGCTCATCGTGGCTGCAATCACTGTAGCCTAGAGGCTACAGATTGTCAATACCGCGTCATCTCGCAAGCGATTCGGAAAGCAGTCGCCGCAAACTGGCTTTCTCGTTTTTTTCGCGCAGCAGAGACAGACGCTTTGCGCATTGAGTTTTAAGCCGCCGGTAAAAAATCTTGTCGGATTCGGCGCGATGCAATAATTTCGCCAGCTCGCGCTCATTTTCCAGTTCAAAATAACCCGCATAATCTTTTCCCAGCATGCCGATATTACCGGCAATGTTCGAGGCGAGCACTGGCACGCGCGAAATGACCGCTTCAGAAATCACATTGGCGCCGCCTTCCATTCTGGAACTCACGACCAGCAGCCGGCTGCGCGCCAGGCGCCGGCGCGCCGCGGCGTGCGAAACTTCGCCCAACCATTGATAACGCGGCTCGTGCTGCATCCATTGTTTTGCTTCATCTTCCATCTCCTGGCTTAAACTTTGGCCCAACTGCCGCACCACGATGCGGGAAGAAGCGGGCAGGTATTGCAGCGCCATCGCACAGCGGAACGGGTCTTTTTCCTCGCGCAAATGGCCGATGACGTAGATTTCGAAACAGCTTTTAAGCGGCGGCACGGATTTAACCAGCCGCGCGGATTGGTAAATCACCCGCGTCCTGGCGCGAATCTGCGGCGGCAATTCGTTTAAACCTTGTTCCTGCAGCACGATGAGGCGGGTGGCGAGTTGCATGGACTCCTGGGCTTCGGCATCGAATTGAATATCGCGGTATAAATCGGTGCCGGTAAGGCAGAGTATCAGCGGAGCAGCCGGCTGGGCGAGAGAGAAATTTTTAATCGCAGCGTGGCTTTTGCGCGCGTGCAGCGCGATCATCGCATCCGCTGCCCGGCTGTCCCATGCGGTTCCGATGCGGACGCGATGCCCCAATTCGCGCAGCAAGCGTGCCCAGCGCTGGGCGGTATTGCGATTGCCGCCGAGAACGGGCGCCGCGGCGGGAGTGATGATAACAATGTTCATCAGGATATATACTTGTAATAATAGACCGCAATATAGCAGAACGGACAAATCATGAACGCGCCTTTTTCCACACACGCCGATGAACTTGCCAGGCAATTGCAGGATACCCGGCAACGCACGCTGGCTTTGCTCAGGGATTTGAAAGGCGATCAATGGCTGGGGCCGAAGCTCGCTATCGTCAACCCACCGCTGTGGGAACTGGCTCATGTCGGCTGGTTTCAGGAGCGCTGGTGTCTGCGCCATGACGGCACGCAAAAATTGCGACCTTCGATTCTGCCTAACGCCGATGCGCTGTACGATTCGGGCACGGTCGCGCATGACACCCGCTGGGATTTACCGTTACTTAATCTTGACCAGACTTTGGCTTATCTCGATGAAACCTTGCAACGCGTGCTTGAGAAATTGCAACACGTGGACAACAATTATTTCGCGCAGCTCGCCTTGTTTCATGAAGACATGCATGGGGAGGCGTTTTATTACACCCGGCAAACTCTGGGTTATCCCAAACCGCAATTTGCGCGTTTACCTGATGCAAAAAATACCGCGCACCTCAATCAGGACGCGGACCTGCCGGGAGGAAAAATGTTGTTGGGCGCCAAGCCTGATGACGGTTTTGTTTTCGACAATGAAAAATGGGCGCATGAAATTGAAATCAGACCATTCCGCATTTCCCGCACCGCGGTCACCAACCGTGAATTCACCGTTTTTGTGGAAGACCAGGGTTACTTACGCCGTGAATTATGGTCGAAACCCGGTTGGCGCTGGAAAGAAAGCGCGCAAGCCGCAGCACCGGTGTACTGGATAAAAGAAAATGGCAACTGGATGCTGCGCCATTTCGATCAAATCATTTTGTTACCGCTAGATAGTGCAATTATTCATGTCAATTGGTTCGAGGCCGAAGCGTATTGCCGCTGGGCAAAACGGCGCTTGCCCACGGAAGCAGAATGGGAAATGGCCGCCGCCACTGATGCTAAAGGTGGCAAGCGCCGCTATCCGTGGGGAAATGAATCTCCCGCTAAAGAGCACGCCAATCTGGAAGGTTGGGTTTCCGGTCCTTGTCCGGTGAACGATTTTGCTCAAGGCGACAGCGCCTGGGGCTGCCGGCAGATGTTCGGCAATGTCTGGGAGTGGACGCAGGATTGGTTTCAACCTTATCCGGGATTTGAAATTGATCCTTATCGGGAATATTCCCAACCCTGGTTCGGCGATCACAAGGTTTTGCACGGCGGTTGCTTCGCCACGCGCGCGCGCCTGCTGCGC
>JBOIFQ010000320.1:0-5377 GCA_050741655.1 Burkholderiales bacterium
CTCGTGGCCGAACAGCTCGTCGGACCGGACGCGCTACGAATCAAATCCATTCGATGTACTGCCTATGCGAACACTAGCCACGCTGGCTACTTCGTCGAAGGCGCGCCGGTCAACTCGAATACGTTAGCCACGTAATACCGAGGCATCGCGTGCATGAGCATTAGAGACATCATCGCCGGGCTCATCGTCTTTGGTGCGTTCTTTTGGACTCCCACGATGTCTGCCTATCTTCTACGTAAGCATAACGTCAAGATTCTTGGTGAAGTGCTCATACCCATTGGCTTACCCATCATTGCGGCCGTCGGGGTGTACAAACAAGACTGGTCAACGGCAACCTTTGGCGTAATGGCGTCTGCCGGTTACTACCTTGGCTTGTGGTATGTACGTGTCAAAAAGAGGAAGGCCGCATCGTTCTCCTACTACACGCTTACGCCCGAATCGGCGCGCGACGTGGAGTCGGATCTTCTAACTAAGGCCCTGAACGATTGCCGGCCAGATAGCGGCGCATACTTGGCAGCGAAAACAGAACTCGAACGGCGAGCTGAAGTAAACAAGAACTGGCGCAAAGTGGGAGTCGCTGTGGTTCTAGGTCTCATCGGCTTGGCTCTTTGGTCGTTACGTGGCTAACCCCCCGGTCAACGCGGACGCGCGCGGACGCTCCGTGCAATGTACAGGTCACCGGGCGCGCGCCGGTTACCGGGAACGTTGGGCGGCTCGCGACATCAACAACAACCAATCGCCATGAGGAGGTCATCATGAGTCAAGGTATCAAAACCGTTATTTATCCCGTCAAGGACATAGCTCGAGCCAAGACACTCTATCGCACACTGTTGGAGCAGGAGCCGTATGCGGATCAACCTTATTATGTTGGCTTTCGGGTCGGAGGCCAAGAGATCGGCCTAGATCCCAATGGTCATAAGGACGGAATGACGGCCTACTATCACGTCGACGACATCAAGGAGAGTCTGCAATCGCTCGTAGAGTGTGGAGCACAGGTACAGCAGCAAATCAAGAATGTCGGTGGCGGAAGGTTGATCGCAACCGTCAAAGACGCCGACGGCAACATCATCGGGCTTCGTCAAGAGCCTTAATCGCGCCGGTGCAGGCGCCGCCGCTGAACCGGTGCGTTAGTCCCCTATATACCACACCTGATTTTCGATATCATGGTCGCAAGGCAGCGATTGCTCGAATGCTGCCCGGGGCGCCAACGAATTAGCCACACACACACCAGGAAAGGAGATCGCTAATGGGTAACCGTGACAGACAACGCAGGGAAGCGAAAAAACCGAAGCAGCCGAAGAAACCTGCTCCGGCAATTCGTGTTCAGTGACAAATTAATTTCAAACGCGTCAAAAACAATCTATTCGAAAGAATACGGCCCCGCGAAATCACCCGCGGGAACCGTGTGGCTCACCAGATTCGTGCCGTTCCAGTAATGCAGCAGGAACCCCGGCGGTTCCATGATGAAAGATTCGGAACCACCGGAACGCAAATCGAGAGTAATCTGGTGCGCGGGGCTGGGGCAGCTCATCGCCACCGTGCCATGCCAGCGCCGGCACATCGCGCGGTGCACATGGCCGCACACTATGGCTTCGACGTTATGGTGTTTTTCGATTACCCTGCCCAACTCGTCCGGATTGGCGAGAGCGATTTTGTCCATGAAGCCGATGCCGGTAGCAAATGGCGGGTGGTGCAGGAAAATCAGCGCCGGCGTTTCAGCGTCCGCCAGCCGCTCATCCAGCCACAGCAATTGTTCCGCGCGCAGCATTCCGCCGCCGCGGCGCGGCACCACGGTATCGAGCGCAATCATGCGCAAGCCTTGCATTTCCACTACATAATCGAGGAACGCCGCCGATGCCTTTTCCCTCACCCTGCCCTCTCCCGGGGGGAGAGGGTTAATCGTTTGTGCCGCGTCTGGTATTAAATATTTGTGACCAGGAAATGCCGCGCACAAGCTGTCGCGGTCGTCGTGATTGCCGGGCATCAGATAAACCGGCATGGTGAGCGGCGCGAGCAGTTCGTGCAAATGCCGGTATTCCTCCGGCGCGCCGTTTTCGGTGAGGTCGCCGCTGGCGAACAGCGCATCCGCGCGTGGCTCCAGTTTCAGGATTTTTTCGACGCAGCGTGCAAGACTGCCCGCGGTGTCCACTTTACCGACGACCAGCCCGCCCTTACGGGTCACGTGTAAATCGCTGATCTGCACGATGATCATTTATCGATCCATCCCCCCGCCTGCTGATACAGGAACAGGCCGTTGAGCGTTTTGCCGTCGGTGATTTTGCCTTCCCTCACCCACGCCAGCAAGGTAGGCAGATCCAGCGTCAGCACTTGCAGAAATTCGCCGTCATCCAGCTTGCGCTCGTGCAGACTTAATCCCCTGGCGATATAAAATAACTGCTTCTCGTTGGAATAGCCGATGCAGGGATAAGTTGCACCAAGATACCTCCACTCTTGAGCGACATAGCCGGTTTCTTCCCGCAGCTCGCGCTGTGCGCACTCGAGCGGATCTTCGCCGGGATGCAATTTGCCCGCGGGCAATTCATAAAAATGCTCGCGCAGCGGATAGCGGTATTGCCGCTCCATCACCAGCTTGCCGTCAGCCAGCACTGCGATAACCACCACCGCGCCAGGATGCGTGATGTGTTCGCGGATGGCGCTGTTGCCGTCCGGCAGTCTGACCTGGTCTTCCCTGACTTCGAAAAAGTTGCCCTGATAAACGCTTTTGCTTGTCAGCGTGGTCTCGGTGAAATCGGGTTTCTCAGGGCCAGACTTGTTCATGAATGTTTGCCCCACAAATATCTGTAGATAAACCCGGGGTAGGCAAAAACCAGAAACAGGCACAGCGTGATGGCGTAAAACTCCCAGCCTTGCTCATGCACGTTCTGCGCCCGAGCTTCCAGAATGTAGGCCACGCCGCCGACAATGAAATACAGCAGCAGCACTTCCAGCAAACGCCAGCCAAATTTTTTTTCTGCGGATTTGGGGCGGATGCAGAACAAGATGCGCTCGCTGAAAAACGGCAGGTTGGCGGCGGTGAAGCCCAGCAGAATAAGGAAAACAGTGCTGGCATTCACAGCGAGCGGGCAATCGCATTCGCGCACAGCGCCAGCAGCGGATGCGGAAGCATGCCCAGCGCCAGCAGGGCGAGCCCGTTGGCGCCGATGAGCAGGCGCGCATCCGGCTGCGGCAGGATCGGCGCTACATCCACTGGATCGTCGAAATACATGAGCTTGACGATGCGCAGATAATAATACGCGCCGATCAGTGCGAACAGCACCGCCAGCACCACCAGCCAGACGAGGCCCGCTTCCAGCGCGGCCTGGAACACCGCAAGCTTGGCGAAGAAACCCGCGGTGGGCGGGATCCCCGCCATCGAGAACATCAGCAGCAGCATCATGAACGCGTACCAGGGATTGCGCTGGTTGAGGCCTTTGAAATCGTCGAGATTTTCCGCTTCAAAACCTTGGCGCGAGAGCAGCAGGATCATGCCGAACGATCCCAGGCTCATCAGCACATAGATGAGCATGTAGAACATGGCGGACGCATAACCGTTGGCGTTGCCGCTCAAAATTCCGAGCAGCATGAAACCCATGTGCGAAATGGTGGAATACGCCAGCATGCGTTTCAGATTGCTTTGCGCGATGGCGGTGATGTTGCCCACCGCCAGCGACAGCACCGCCAGGATAATCAGCATGCCCTGCCAGTCCGCCACCAGGTCCTGCAAGCTGCCCGCCAGCAGGCGCATCACGAAAGCAAAAGCGGCGAGCTTGGTGGCGGAAGCGATAAACAGCGTGACCGGCGTCGGCGCGCCGTCATACACATCGGGTATCCACATGTGGAACGGCGCGGCGCCGAGCTTGAACGCGAGACCGGCGACGATGAACACCAGGCCGAATACCAGCACCAGGTCGTGCCCGAGCCCGTTGTCGTGAATCACTTTCGCCACCTGCGTGATTTCCAGCGAGCCGGTGGTGCCGTAGAGCATGGACATGCCATAGAGCAGCATGCCGGAGGCGAGCGCGCCCAGCACGAAATATTTCATCGCCGCTTCGGTGGAGGTCTTGGAATCGCGCTGCAGCGCGACCATCGCATACTGGCTCAACGACAGCAGCTCGAGCCCGAGGTAGAGGGTGAGAAAATGATTGGCGGAAATCAGTACCATCATTCCCAGCATGGCGAACAGCGTGAGCGTGAAAAACTCGCCGCGGAACATGCCGCGCAAATAAATATAAGTGCGCGAATACACCAGCATCACCGACACTGACAAAAACACCATTATTTTTAACACGCTGGCCATGGTGTCGGCCACGAACATGCGGCTGAAGCCGTAACTCACACCGGGCTCGCTGACCATTACCGTGATCAGCGCGCAGCCGAACAGTGTGAGCTGCGTCAACATATAAGTGATAAAACGCCGCTCATCGCCGAGGAAAAGATCCAGCACCAGAATCAGCGACACCATCGCCAGGAGAAATATCTCCGGGTAAGCAGGCGCCAGATCGGATAAAACAAAATTCATGCAAAGCCTTTCAACTTGTTGCCTTTATTTTTCATTTTTCACTTTTCACGCTTCACAGAATTATAATTTGCTCTGCGCCACATGCGCGAGCAGGTTGCCCACCGACGCATGCATCACTTCGGTGAACGGCTTGGGATAAACGCCCATTCCCAGCACCGCCAGCGCCAGCAGGCCCAGAAACAAAATCTCGCGCAGATTGATATCAGAGAGCGTCTCGACCTGGCTGTTCGCCACCGCACCGAAAATCACGCGCTTGTACATCCACAGCGTGTAGGCGGCGCCGAACACCAGCGTGGTCGCCGCCAGCGCCGCATACCAGAAATTCACCTTGAGCGAACCCAGGATGACCATGAACTCGCCGACAAACCCGCTGGTCGCCGGCAAACCGGAATTAGCCATGGCGAACAGCATGAAGAATGCGGCGAACACCGGCATCTTGTTCACCACCCCGCCGTAATCGGCGATCTGGCGTGTATGCATGCGGTCGTAGAGCACGCCCACGCACAGGAACAGCGCGCCGGAAATAAAACCGTGCGAGAGCATCTGCACCAGCGCGCCTTCCGCGCCGTAGGCGTTGAAAATGAAAATGCCGAGCGTGACGAAACCCATGTGCGAAATCGAGGAATACGCAATCAGCTTTTTCATGTCCGCCTGCACCAGCGCCACCAGGCCGATATACACCACCGCGATCAGCGACAGCGTGATCACGAAGCCGGCCAGATAATGACTGGCATCGGGCGCGATCGGCAGCGAGAAGCGCAGAAAACCGTAGCCGCCGATTTTCAGCGTGATGGCGGCGAGGATTACCGAGCCGCCGGTGGGCGCCTCGACGTGCGCGTCCGGCAGCCAGGTATGCAC
>JBOIFQ010000321.1:0-9455 GCA_050741655.1 Burkholderiales bacterium
TCCAGACTCCGCAAGGCACGCAGGTCATACAAGGCACGCAGTTGCGCGACGTGAGCAGCGGATTTTATGTGCGTCCGCGCGTCAGCGGCGAGCAGGTGACGCTGGAAGTGAGCCCGCAGCGCGAATCGTTGGGCCCGGGTGGCAACATCAACACGCAGCGCATTTCCAGCGTGGTTTCCGGACGCCTGGGCGAGTGGATGGAATTGGGCGGAGTAGTCCGCAACAGCACGCAGCAGGATTCCGCGCTGGCGGCGCGCGATTCAGAGCGCAATTACGATCAGCGCAAAATCTACATCAAGGTTGAAGAGTTGCGTTGAAGCTCAAAAAATCAGTGCGTGATGAAATACACCAGCGCCAAGAGCGTCATGACGAAAATCAGCGCACCGATGAGCCCGGCGCCGATAACCTGCAGCGGCGTGATTTTCGCGCTATCATTGTCCAGATCTTTTTTCTTGCGCACGCCGAAAAAACTCCAGAACACCGCGCGCCAGAGTTGGGCCGGTTTGGCTTCACCTTGCCCCGGTTGCTCGAGACCCTTGATTAATTTAAACACGTCAAACCTCAATGATTTTCAATTAGCGGCGCGGCTCAGGATGGATGGCGGCGGCGCCACACCTGAAAAATTCCAATACCCAGACAGATCACACCGGGCCAGAATGTGAGTGCCGCCAGCAAGCCCGGGCCAATCGGGTTGGGATTGGGGTCAGGCCACAGTCCGAGCGCGGCGAGCGCGATGATGGCGAACAGCGGGCCGGCGCCGAAAACAAGCAGGCCGAGACCCGTCAGCACAAGTTTGGAGCGAAAATAATCATGCATGCGGATTATATCCTCTATTCCGTTTTTGCTGCGGCCAGCGCTTTCTCGATGCGCCGATCCGGAATCAGCCACAGGATGGCCACCAGAACATACAGCGCGCACGCCGCCCATGAATTCAGGAAGGAAAGCAAAATCGCGGCGGCATAACACGCCAGCGATATTTTGCCTTTGAAGTCCGCTCCCAGGGCGGCGGCCAGGGTGGAATCCGTGCCGTGGTGAGAGATCAGCGCGCGGCTGAGAATAGTGTAGGCGATGGCCGCGCACAGCAGCACCACGCCGTACAGCGCAACCGGCAGGGCGGCGAAATGATTCTCGCCCATCCACGCGGTGACGACGGGAATCAGCGATAACCAGAACAGCAGATGCAGATTGGCCCACAGGATGGGGCCGCTGACGCGGTGCGCCGCCTGCAGCAGATGGTGGTGGTTGTTCCAGTAAATGCCGACATAAATAAAACTCAGCACATAACTCAGAAATACCGGAAGCAGCGGCTGCAAGGTGGCGAAGTCCGCGCCGTGCGGCGCTTTCAGTTCCAGCACCATGATGGTGATAATGATGGCGATCACGCCATCGCTGAAGGCTTCCAGTCTTCCCTTATGCATTCAGAATACCCAAAGATGGAAGCAACAAGTGTCAGCCAGTTCCGGACTCCGCGGGAACCGGTCGATACTCGTTGATGGGAGGACAACTGCAAAACAGGTTGCGGTCGCCATAAAGATTATCAATGCGTCCGACCGGCGGCCAGTATTTATCTTCGTGCAGATCGGGCATCGGGAAAAAAGCCTGGCGGCGTGAGTAGCCCGGGTTCCAGTTGTCATCCAGGAACAAATGATGGCTGTGCGGTGCGTTGCGCAATGGGTTGTCAACTTTATCCATGCGCCCGTTTTCTATCGCCTCGATTTCCTTGCGAATCGCAATCATGGCATTGCAGAAACGATCCAGCTCGCGTTTATTTTCGCTTTCCGTGGGTTCGATCATCAGCGTGTCCGCCACCGGGAAGGACATGGTCGGCGCATGGAAGCCGTAATCAATCAGCCGTTTGGCGACATCATCCACGCTGATGCCGGAGGATTGCTTGATGGGGCGCAGATCAATAATGCATTCGTGCGCGACCATGCCGTTCTTGCCGCGATATAAAACCGGATAGTAAGGGGCCAGGCGCCGCGCGATATAATTGGCGCTCAGGATGGCGATCATGGTGGCGCGCTTGAGTCCGGCATCACGCATCATGGCAATATAGGCCCAGGAGATGGTCAAGATGCTGGCGGAACCCCAGGGCGCCGCCGCCACGGTGCCGATGGTGCCGGATGCGCCGGCATCAGGATTGACATCATCCACCACCGGGTGATCGGGAAGAAACGCCGCGAGATGCGACTTCACTCCTATCGGTCCGGCTCCCGGCCCGCCACCGCCATGCGGTATGGCGAAGGTCTTGTGCAAATTCAGGTGCGCCACATCGGCGCCCAAGGTCCCGGGCCTGCAGATGCCGACCAGGGCGTTGAAGTTGGCGCCATCCAGGTAGATTTGGCCGCCGTGGCGATGGATGATGTCGCAGATCTCGCAAAAACTTTCCTCATACACTCCATGCGTGGAGGGATAGGTGATCATCAATGCGGCCAGCCGCGTCGCGTAATGCGCAGCTTGCAGCCGCAGGTCGTCGAGATCAATATTGCCTCTGTCATCGCATTTGATTACCACCACTTGCATTCCCGCCATCACCGCACTCGCCGGGTTGGTGCCGTGCGCCGACTCCGGAATCAAGCAGATATCGCGCTGCGGTTCGCCGCGGGTCTGGTGATATTTTCGTATCACCAGCAGTCCGGCATATTCGCCCTGGGAGCCGGCATTGGGCTGCAGCGAAATGGCGTCGAAACCCGTCAGGTCGCACAGCATTTCTTGCAGTTCCTCGAGCAATTGCAGATAACCTTGTGCCTGTTCCAGCGGCACGAACGGATGCATCGCGCTGAATTCCCGGTATGACAGGGCCTGCAGCTCCACCGCGGCGTTCAGTTTCATGGTGCACGAACCCAGGGGAATCATCGCCCGATCCAGGGCAATATCCTTGCGCGCGAGACGCCGCATGTAGCGCATCATTTCGGTCTCGGAATGATAATGGCTGAAAACCGGATGGGTCATGAATTCAGAACCGCGCAACAAGGACTCGGGAATACATTCAACAATCTTCGCATCCATGACTTCGACATTGAATTTTTGATGATGCGACGGCGTGAATACCTGCGCCAGGTTATGCAATATTTTCCGGGTAATGGTTTCGTCCAGTGAAATTCCCAGCGTGTCTTTATCCACCACCCGCAGATTGATTTGAAAATCGCACGCACGCGCGGCGAGACGCCGTGCCCGGCCGGGCACATGCAGTGTGAGGGTATCGAAGAAGGCGCTGGTGGTGACTTGATAGCCGTTCTCGCGCAGCCAGTGCGCAACAATCTGCGCATAACGGTGAATACGGCCGGCGATCAGCCGCAGTCCCTTGGGGCCGTGATAGATGGCGTAAAAACCGGCAATGATCGCCAGCAGCGCCTGCGAGGTGCAGACATTGCTAGTGGCCTTGTCGCGGCGGATATGCTGCTCTCGGGTCTGCAGCGCCATGCGCAAAGCGGTGTTGCCGAGATTATCTTTTGAAACCCCGATGATGCGGCCCGGTACCGATCGCACAAAAGTCTCGCGCGTGGCAAAGAAAGCGGCGTGCGGGCCACCGTACCCCATCGGCACGCCGAAGCGCTGGCTGCTGCCTACCACGATATCCGCGTCGAATTCGCCGGGCGGCTTCAACAGCACCAGGCTCAGCAGATCGGCGGCGACAGCGGCAATGCCGGATTGGCCGTGCACCTGGGAAATAACCGGGCTCATATCACGTATTTGGCCGCTGCTGCCGGGATATTGCAGCAGCACGCCAAACACCTGGTGCGCCTGAAGTTCGGCCCACGGGTCGCCTACGATAATCTCGTAATCCAGCGGCCGCGCGCGCGTCCGGATCACCGCAATCGTCTGCGGGTGGCAATCCCGGTCCACGAAAAAAATATTGGATTTGTTTTTTGCCACACGCCGCGCCATGCTCATGGCCTCGGCCGCCGCCGTCGCTTCATCCAGCAGCGATGCGTTGGCGATCTGCATCCCGGTTAGATCTATAATCATCTGCTGGAAATTCATCAAGGCTTCGAGCCGGCCTTGGCTGATTTCAGGCTGGTACGGAGTATAGGCGGTATACCAGCCGGGATTTTCCAACACGTTGCGCTTGATCACCGCCGGCAAAACGGTGCCGTGGTAACCCATGCCGATCATGGAGGTGAAGACCGCATTACGCTCACGCATCTTGCGCATGTAGGTAATGACGGCGCGCTCGCTGATGCTTTCCTGGAGCCCCAGCGGTTGCTTCGAAATAATATCATCCGGCACCACTTGGGTGATAATCTCCTCCAGAGAATTCAAGCCGAGAAACGCGAGCATCTCGCTGACTTGATTCTGGCCAGGCCCGATATGGCGGCGGATAAAATTGCCGCGCATCTCAAGTTGTTCCAGCGGCGGGAGCACGCTGCGCATAATCAGTTTTATTCCTCGTAACCCAGCGTTTTCAGATAGCTGTTATAAGCCGTTTCGTCCATTAACTGATCCAGTTCAGACGGGTTGGCCGGACTGAGTTTCATGAACCAGCCGCTACCCATGGGGTCGCTGTTGACGATCTCGGGATGGTCATTGAGTTGCGGATTGATTTCCAATACGCTGCCGCCGATCGGTGCTTTGACATCGCTCGCCGCCTTGACCGATTCCACCACCGCGGCATTTTCATCCTGCTGCAGGGTGCGGCCGGACTCAGGCAATTCCACATAGACCACGTCGCCCAGTTGTTTTTGGGCGTAAAAAGTGATCCCGACCAGCGCATTACCCGCATCGTCAAGTTTGACCCATTCGTGGTCCTTGCTGTATTTCACACGGCTCATTTGTGCTCCAAAATTAATGTCGATAATAACGATGTGCAAGAAACGGCAACGGGATTACTCGCAGCGAACATTTTTTACCGCGTACCACGGCATGCAGGATTGTATCATTCCCGGCGTAACCGGAATCGAGCAAGGCCATCGCAACCGGCGTGCCCAGGCTTGGGGCAAAACCGCCACTGGTCACGTGACCGACGCATTCGCCGCGATCATTCAGTAAATCGGTTTTCTCGCGCACCGGTATCTTGCCTTGCACCAGCAACCCCGCTCGCAGGCGTTTGGGCCCGGCATCCAGTTCGCGCTTGATGCGGTCTATCCCGAAAAACGCCGCGCCCGATTGCAGGCGCGTTCTGGAAATTGTCCATTTCAAATTGGCTTCAACCGGGCTGATGGTTTCATCCAGCTCGTGCCCGTACAGGCATAAACCCGCTTCCAGACGCAGCGTATCGCGCGCACCCAGACCCGCCGGTTTTACTTCCGCGTTATCCAGTAATTTTACCGCCACATTTTCCAGCGCGTCATTCGCTATCACGAGTTCGTATCCGTCCTCCCCGCAATAACCGCAACGGCTGCTGAAACATTCGTGATTCATCAGAGTAAAGTATTTGCCGGTCATGAAAGGCAACGCCGCAATGGCAGGATGATACCGTGACAGCACTCGCGCCGCCTGCGGGCCCTGCACCGCGAGCAATGAAAATTGATTTAATTCGTCGAGGCGGCAATCGCCCTGCAGATGGGTGTTGAGAAAATCACGGTCTTTAATCTTGCAGCCCGCGTTGACCACCAGCAGCAGTCCCTGATAGGTATGGGTGATCATCAAGTCATCGACAATCCCGCCGTCCTGATTCAGCAGCAAAGTATAGCGTTGCTTGCCGAGAGGCAGGTTTTTAATATCGGCGGGCACCAGCCGTTCCAGCGCGCCCGCCGCATCCGGCCCGCTGAGGCGAAACAATCCCATATGCGAGACATCGAACAATCCTGCCTGTTGCCGGGTGTGCAGGTGTTCCTGCTTAATGCTCGCAAACTGCAACGGCATCTCGTAGCCGGCGAAGGGCATCATCGCCGCCCCCAGTTTGAGATGCAGTGCGTGCAGCGGTGTTTTTTTCAGTGAATGCGGCAGTTGCTGATCCATCACGGAACCGGCTGCAACGATGGGTTACGCCGCCTTCCTGATTTCCGCCGCCTCATGTTCGGGAAACATAATGATGGCGGGGTGAATATTGAAAGCCTTGGCCAATTGTTGGGCCCGGCGCTTGCCGATGTCAACCCTTCCATTTTCCAGAAGGCTCAGGTTGGTCGCACTAATTCCCGATTGCTCGGCCAACTCTTCCTGAGTCCATCCTTTAAGTTCACGCAGTATTTGGATTACCTCGCCTGTCGTGAGCTTCGCATGGGGTTTGGCCGTCGAAAATTCGCTTTTCCGATTCGTTTTCATACTTTCTCCTAATATACGTGTGGTGTTATTTCGAGAACAAAAACCGTAACAGTATTTCGTTCAACGGAATAGATAACCCGATATTGCAGGCTCAACCGGGATGACCTCTGCCCTTCCCGTTGGCCCTTTAATTTTTCGTCATGGAATCCAGGAAATTCCTTCAACTTATCCGGCCCGTGCCGGAATACGATGTCTTTCCACAATTCGTATTTCTTGACGATCGCCAGAGGGATTTTGCGGCAAACTTTCTCAATATCACGATGTTCTTTGATGTGCCACATTATTAGTAATAATAACCTATCATTTTCGATAGGTCAAGACTGGAGCAGGAAGGGGGCAGTGTGGCGAAGTCCGCGCCGTGCGGCGCTTTCAGTTCCAGCACCATGATGGTGATAATGATGGCGATCACGCCATCGCTGAATGCCTCCAGTCTTCCTTTATGCATTTGGTTGTTTCCACTCGATGCTGATGGATTCGAAGCGTGCTGCGCTATTATTAGTGAGCGAGTGCCGCTCCGGATTGACCGGATTGTTATGCCGCAGATTCAAGCTGCGATTCCCAACCCGGAAAAACCAGTACCGCCGGGTGGCACTTAAGGGCACGGGCCAGCACCTTAGCGCGCTCTAAACCAAGGCGCACGCGGTCGTTTTCGATGGCGGACAGCGTGGCTTGGGGAATCCCGGTGCGATGAGCAAGCTGCGTCTGGCTCAACCCTTGCAGCTCGCGAATGATTCGCACCGATTCTCCGACTGACACATTGATACGCTTCCTGGCAGAACGAAACTGGCTCATTAGGGCCTCCGATAATCGTGAGCGGTGATTGATATCACCTGAAACAATTGTTGTTCGGGCGCGAGACGGTAGATAACCCGGTACTGAATTCCCAAACGAGAGGAGCGATGTCCTTTCCATTCGCCAGATAAGCTTTCGTCATGAAATCCCTTAATCAAGCGAAGACCCGGCGGTCCAGAAAGCATCGCGATGTCCTTCCACTTCTCATACCGCTTGAGGACGTCGCGCTGGAGCGATAACGCTTGCTTGTCCACTCGGCGGTGCTCCTCAATGCGCCACATGTCATATTGTGACTATACCATAAATGGTATGTCAAGGCTCGGTAGGTAGGGACTAGATAAAGAATTCGACCTCAGTACCTTTCAGTACCGCGTTTGATGCGCCAATTCGGGCGGTTCGAGAACGAGGACCAGCGGTGACGGCTAGGAAGAGACATAGGCTCGAGCGAGCAGATAGGCTGTGATGAGCAGAAGGATCAGTAACCACGCGATGCCCACTGGGTACGCGGATCGCAGTACATAGTAGTGCCATGAACGCTCAGCGCGCTCGCGCAAAGCCTCCGCGACTTTGGCGAACTGTGCGAGCTGAACGCTAGGCAGGCCACTGGGGGATGCCATGCCGCCCTGCCCTTCAAGTTCTGGAAGCACAACCCGGAAGTACAAGTAGTTGAGAAGCGCGATGTAGGCCAGGAGTGCGAAGACGACTGCCAAAAAGATGCTGGGAGTTGGCATTCGTGAGGCCTAACGCCCAAGCTCAGCCGACGACCAGCCATAGCGAAGCGGAGGCTGGGCGGTCGGCTGGAGTGCCTTGTTGGGCGTCACGCCGTCACTTTGCTTGAGCTGCCGCTTCCGCGATAAGCACCGCCACCTCTTCGGCTTTCGAAGCCAGCGAGGCATGGCTTGCCGCCAGAGTAATGACTTTGCGCGGATTCATGCGCGCTGACATTTTCTTCTGATTGTCTGGATGGATCATGCGGTCTTCGCTGGAAATCTGATACCAGCTTGGCTTCTTCTTCCAAGCAGGTGCCGTGACGTTGTTGCCAAACGTTGAGCCCAGCGGCGCTTTTTGCGTGACGGCCATCGCCAGCGCTTCATCCGGCGTCAGGTCTTGGCAGAAGCTTTCATGAAATGCGTCTTGCTTGATCCAGAGATAACCGTCGCTGTCCGGAGCGACATTGGCAATTGCCGCAGGCGGGTTGGACTGGGTGATGCCTCCAGGGCTTTCACCGGCATCTGGTGCGAAAGCGGCGATATAAACCAGCCCGACCACATTCGGCATGTCGCCTGCTTCAGTGATGACCGCTCCGCCGTATGAATGCCCGACCAGCAGCACCGGGCCGGACTGCTGTGCGACCATCTTGCGTGTTCGCTCGGCGTCGTCAGCCAGAGAGGTTAGAGGCAACTCCACTGCGCACAGTTTGGTAAAACCCTTGTGCGACAGCGCGACAATAACCTTGCTCCAGTGTGCTGCGCCACCCCAGAAGCCGTGCACAAGGACGATGGTGGGTTTCTCGCTCATGACTCAACTCTCCTATTCGTGAATATTTCCCGCCAGCAGTGGGGCTGGAAGAAGCGTAGATATTGTGACGCCCAACGTTTGAGCTCAGCCGCGTGCAGAGGCCGCCGGCCGTAGCACGTCAACTGCAGCGAAGGGTTATACGGCACTTTTCAAGCTGGCCAACTCCTCAGCTAGAAGTATCTTTGGGGCTACCCGAGGCAAGCCTGAAGCAGTGAATAGCGGTGATTTTCTATATGCCCCGCTGATGCGACTTGTGACAACGATCCACATGAAGCGGGCGACAACGCCCAGAAGTCCGCGCTGCTTCGGTTTTGGTTTTCCCTGGGCCGTGTCCGCGTTCACGACTGCAATGTTGGCTCCGAAATCTTCATTCATTTGGGGCCGATCGAGGCAGGTATGAATCAAGCCAATGAACGCTGTTTTGGGATTAGCCATGGTATTACCGATAGGCGTTCGGCAGCAGGATGCATACCAACGTATCATGCCTTTGTCGCTAAGGCGTACTGCCGACAGGCGATCTTCGCCTTGGAGAAAGCGCAGACGCGATTGCGCAACTTGGACGATCTCGGTCCCGCCTTGGTCGTCTAGCACTTCAGGCGCTTTGCCAAGAAAGCGCGCGAATGCGCGGCAGTCCGTGCAGTAGCAGATGACTCGATTGTGGGCTCCTGTGCCTTCGAGTTGACCTCGAAAGGCCCCGCACTTGCATTGAATTGGATGCATCGTCGTACTACTCCTTGGGCAGGTACCGCCCGTCTTGTGCCGTATAACGTTCAAGCTCAGCGGCGGGCTTGCCGTAGCGAAGCGGAGGCAAGACCGGAATCTTCCCCCGATTTTGTTGACACCGGGTTTTCATGCCAGCAGTTTCTCATACGTCGCGGGCGACACGTAGTTGAGCGATGAGTGAAGTCTATCGCAATTGTAGAATGGCAGGTAGCGCCGGA
>JBOIFQ010000322.1:0-3531 GCA_050741655.1 Burkholderiales bacterium
GCCTATGGGCGGCTGCGCACCGAAACCGGCGTGCACCGTCTGGTACGCAAATCGCCGTTCGACGCCGGCAACCGCCGCCACACTTCTTTCGCCAGCGTGTTCGTTTATCCGCAAGTGGACGAATCCATCGAAGTCGAAATCAATCCGGCCGATTTGCGCATCGACACCTACCGCGCTTCCGGCGCCGGCGGCCAGCATGTGAACAAGACCGACTCGGCGGTGCGCCTCACGCATGCGCCGACCGGCATCGTGGTGCAGTGCCAGAACGACCGTTCGCAGCACCGCAACCGCGCGGAAGCGATGGCGATGCTGAAATCGCGCCTGTATGAACTCGAGTTGCGCAAGCGCCAGACCGAACGCGATAAACTGGAAGACGCCAAGACCGACATCGGCTGGGGACACCAGATCCGCTCCTATGTGCTGGATCAATCGCGCATCAAGGATTTGCGCACCGGCGTGGAAATCGGCAACACGCAGGCGGTGCTGGACGGTAATCTGGATGATTTCATCACCGCCAGTCTTAAGCAGGGTGTGTAAGGAAACCGCCGATAAACGCGGATAAACGCAGCACCTTTGTCATTCCGAGCATAGCGAGGAATCTGCTGTTCAGCCGATGCACGATAAAGTATTTTATGTTTACATGCTGGCCAGCAAATCCAGACGATTGTATATCGGCGTAACAAACAATCTTGAACGCCGTGTTTTCGAGCACAAAGGAAAAATGTTGCCGGGTTTTACCAAACAATACCGGATTGATCGTTTGGTATATTTTGCGCAAACAACAGATGTTTTAAGTGCGATCAGCCGTGAAAAGCAAATCAAGGGCTGGGGCCGGGACAAGAAAGTGGCCGTGATCGAAGCGAACAACCCTACTTGGGAAGACTTGAGTGAAGAATGGTATAAAGCAGATTCCTCGCTGCGCTCGGAATGACAACATTATTGAGCATTGATAAAACACGGAATATTCATGGAAGACCAGGATAAGCAGCCACAGCCCGATACCAGTCAGATCATCGAAGAGCGCCGCGCCAAGCTGAAAGCGCTGCGTGACAAGGGCGCCGCTTTCCCCAATGATTTCCGGCGCGAGCATCTGGCGCGCAATTTGCACGCGCGGCAGGGTTCAAAATCGAATGAAGAATTCGAAACCGCGCCGGTCAAGGTCAGCGTCGCCGGACGCATGGTGCTGAAGCGCGTGATGGGCAAGGCGAGCTTCGCCACCATTCAGGACATGAGCGGGCGCATGCAGCTCTACATCACCAACGACCATGCCGGTGAAGCGCTGCATGAAAACTTCAAGCATTGGGACCTGGGCGACATCATCGGCGCCAGCGGTACGCTGTTCAAAACCAAGACCGGTGAATTGTCGGTGCGCGTCGCGGAATTGCGGCTGCTCACCAAAGCGCTGCGGCCGCTCCCGGAAAAATTTCACGGACTCACCGATCAGGAGCTGAAATACCGCCAGCGCTACGTGGACCTGATCACCAACGAGGACACGCGCAAGGTTTTCACCGTGCGCTCCAGGATCATCCAGGCGGTGCGCGAATTCCTGGTGCGCGACGGTTATGTGGAAGTCGAAACGCCGATGATGCATCCGATTCCCGGCGGCGCGGCGGCGCGCCCTTTCGCCACTCACCACAACGCGCTCGACATGCCACTTTATCTGCGCATCGCGCCGGAATTGTATCTCAAGCGGTTGGTGGTGGGCGGCATGGAAAAAGTTTTCGAGATCAACCGCAATTTCCGCAACGAAGGTATTTCCACCCGCCACAATCCCGAATTCACCATGCTGGAATTTTATTGCGCGTACCAGGATTACCGTTACCTGATGGATTTCACCGAATCCCTGTTGCGCGATTTGGCGCAAGGCGTGCTGGGCACGAGCAAAATCAATTATCAAGGCCAGGAGGTTGATTTCGGCGCACCTTACGCGCGGCTCACCATCACGCAGGCGATCCGCAAATACCATCCCGAATACAGCGCCGCCCAGCTCAAGGAGCGTGAATTTTTAATCGGCGAATTCAAAAAACTCGGCGCGGCTTACAAAACCGGCGACGGCATCGGCGGCCTGCAGCTCACCTTGTTCGAGCACACCACTGAGCAATGTTTGATTCAGCCGACTTTCATTATTGATTACCCCGCCGAGGTTTCACCACTGGCGCGCCGCAGCGATGCTAATCCGGACATCACCGAGCGCTTCGAGCTTTATATCGCCGGGCGCGAGATCGCCAATGGGTTTTCCGAGCTGAACGATCCCGAGGATCAGGCGGCGCGCTTCAGGGAGCAGGTCAGGCAAAAAGAAGCCGGCGATCAGGAAGCCATGCATTACGACGCCGATTACATACGCGCGCTGGAATATGGCCTGCCTCCCACCGCCGGCGAAGGCATCGGCATTGATAGGCTGGTGATGCTATTCACCGACAGCCCGAGTATCCGCGATGTGATACTGTTTCCGCAAATGCGCCCGGAGGAGTAGCGGCTTGCTGAAAAACGGACAACTTTCCCGTCATTGCGAGCGCAGCGCGGCAATCCCGCTTTTGTTTAATGCAGCGATATTCCGAGATCGCCACGTCGCTTAGAGGGCTCCTCGCGAAGCCGGTGTAAGATTTTTTCAACAAGCTGCCAGGCAATTTGCCGTTGACTTTTACTGAAAGATTTTATGGATAAGCCTTTGTGGCAGCCTTCCAAAGAGCGCATCGCGCAAACCAACCTCACTGCTTTCATGCAACAGGTGGAAGCCGCGCATGATGTAAAAATACCGGATTATCCGGCACTTTACGAATTTTCCGTTGCGCAGCCGGAAAAATTCTGGCAAACGATCTGGTCATTCGGGAAAGTCATCGCGAAAATGCAAGGCAAGACGGTGCTCGCTGGCAAAAATAAAATGCCCGGCGCGCAATGGTTCCCGCAAGCGAAGCTCAATTACGCCGAAAATCTTTTGCGCAGGAAAGATGCTGCCACCGCCATCGTGTTTTGGGGCGAGGACCGGGCCAAGCGCAAATTAAGCCACGCCGATCTTTACGCGCAAGTATCGAAACTGGCGCAGGCGCTGCGCGCGCAGGGCATACAGCCGGGTGACCGCATCGCGGCTTTCATGCCCAATATGCCGGAAACCATTATCGCCATGCTGGCGGCGACCAGCATCGGCGCGGTATTCAGCTCCGCTTCGCCGGATTTCGGCGTGCAGGGCGTGCTCGACCGTTTCGGCCAGATCGAACCGAAAATCCTGTTCGCCGCCGATGGTTATTTCTACAATGGTAAGACGCACGACTCGCTGGCGCGCGTGGCACAAATCGCGCACCAGCTGCCCTCGCTGCAACAAATAGTCATCGTACCCTACACGCAGAAAGCGCCGCCGCTGGCGGGCATGGACCTGGCGGTCACATTATCCGAATTCACCGCGAATTATTCCGCGACTGAAATCCGCTTCGAACCGCTGCCGTTCGATCACCCGCTTTATATTCTTTATTCCTCCGGCACCACCGGCGTGCCCAAGTGCATCGTGCACGGCGCGGGCGGCACGCTGCTGCAGCA
>JBOIFQ010000323.1:0-3693 GCA_050741655.1 Burkholderiales bacterium
AGTTTGCAGTGTACTCCATCTTGCAGAATTACGATATCCAGTAGCCCAGGTAGAGATAACGCACGCCCAGGGTTTTGCACAACTCGAGCTGCCACATGATGTTGTAAGTGCCAAGACTCGCGCCTGCCAGTTCGGGTTCGAAGAAGGTGTAGACCGAGGACAGGCCGTCTTGCAGGCGGTCTATGATGCTGACCATGCGCAACTCATAGTTGTCGCGGAATTCCACCAACTGCGAATCCACATTGCTTTGCAGCAGAAAATGCTGGTATTGCTCGCGGCTGTCCTGGTCCATGCCGCCGCCGGAATGGCGGAACGCCTGATAGCGCAGATACAAAGCGTAATGCTCGGCGTGATATTTCAGCGGCCGCGGTTCCGCGCGCAGATCGCAGTGATGCTTCCAGGTGCGGCGCTGGGAGCGCGAGGGCCGGTAATCGGCGGCAAGGATGCGCACCGGCACGCAAGCGCGGCAGTGGTCGCAATGCGGGCGGTAAGTGAACGCGCCGCTGCGGCGGAAGCCGGTTTTCACCAGCTCGCTGTAAACCGCGGTATCGATGAGATGGCTGGGCGTGGCGACTTGCGAGCGCGCCATTTTCCCCGTCAGATAGCTGCACGGGTAAGGCGCCGTGGCGTAGAACTGCAATACCGACAGCGGAAATTCATTCAAATAGGTCATGGTCGAAACACCATTTTCCTTGGATACCCCCATAGTTTATCAATTCCGCGAGCTTCCGCGTAAATTCTCTGCGTGGTATCTCACGCGCGCCGAAACGGGAGAGGTGCGCGGTTTTCATCTGGCAATCAATCAGCTCGTAGCCCCAGCGGCTTAACTGTTTAACCAGATGCACAAAAGCGATTTTCGAGGCATCGGTCCGGCGCGCGAACATTGATTCGCCGAAGAACACCCGTCCCAGCGCCACGCCGTACAACCCACCCGCCAGTTCGCCGCCGGACCAGGCTTCCACCGAATGCGCCAGACCCTGGCGGTGCAGTTCACCGTAGGCCTCGCGCATGAATGGCGTGATCCAGGTGCCGGGGTGGCCGCGGCGCGGCCCCGCGCAGCCTTGCATGACGGCGGCGAAATCGGTATCGGCGCGGATTGCATAAGGATTTTTTCTCAGGGTTTTTTCCAGCGAACGCGCAATCCGGAGTTCGGCGGGCAGCAGCACCATGCGCGGATCGGGGCTCCACCACAAAATCGGCTCGTCTTCGTTGAACCAGGGGAAAATTCCTTGCGAATACGCGGCGACGAGACGTGCGGGAGATAAATCGCCGCCGGCGGCAAGCAGGCCGTTGGGCTCGCGCAGGGCTTTGGACGTTGCGGGAAAAGGTGAATCGTGTTCCAGCCAGGGAATCATGATGCTATTTTAACCGCGCGCAAAAAAACAGCGCGCTCGAAGGCGCGCTGTTGTAATCCACACTGCGTTTAGTAGCCGGAACGCGCTTCGTTCAACACGATGACGCCGCAGGCTATGCGCCCGCCGGAATTTCCCGCGGGAGGCGTGTAATCATCGCGATTGGCGTGGACGATAACACCGCGGCCAACGATGTTGTTGGATGACGCTTTGTCGAGCGATATACCGGAAGCCTCATACGAGTAACTGGCATTGCCGGAACCGTCCGCATTCAGATTGCCGATATCGCCGGCATGATGATCCGCGCTGTCCGGGCCGCCATGCTGTTTGCCCAGAGGATTGAAGTGTCCGCCGGCGCTGGTCCCGTCGGCCGCGCTGCAATCGCCTTTCTCATGAAGATGGAAACCATGCTGTCCCGGCGCAAGTCCGTTTACATTGGCCACCACCAGCACTTTGTCGCCTTTCTGGGTAAAGGTAACGGTGCCCCAGACCTTGCTGCCTTTGGTCGGCTGCAGACTGGCCGTCGCAGCCGGGGTTTTTTGCCAATAGCCGGCGCAGGCGGCCAGCACCAGTGCGCACGTCAAGCTTACTATTGCTTTTTTCATGTCATCTCTCCTTCGGGTTGAGTTCTAGCATCGAACCTGCTGCTGACAAAAATTGGTGAGTTCGGTCACGATCACATCGTTGCTGGCCGGTTTTTTCGCGCGCGAGCCGTATTCCAGGCTGAGCTTGAAGTCGTACTTGGTGAAGAAATCGTTGAACAATTCGCCGCCCAGGGTGCCGAGCGCGAACAGTTGGTCGGTTTTTTGGTCGTGTTCGAGGAGGATCGCCGCCAGCGGCTGCGGCGCCGGACCGCCTATCACTTTGCCGCCTTGCGCGGGGTCATATTCACTGTGTTCGGCGCAGCAGTGGATCACGTTGGCGTGGCCGACGCTGGATTCGCCGGTGTCGCCGCGATAGCTGATGAAGCTGATTTGCTTGGTGGGATACGCCAGCCGGTGCGCGCAAATCGCGGAATAGGCCACCACGGATTTATTCGCGCCGACGCCTCCTTGCCATTGGTAATTTTTGCCGTCGGCGGTGATGAGCCGGGCCGCTGCCGGGGTCGCAGTGCCCAGATTCAGCAGAAAGCAGGGCGTGCCCTGAAACGGATAATGAAAAATATAATTGCGCTTGACGGCGAGAGCTGCCGCCTTGAGCGGGCGGCCTTGCTGATCCAGCAGCCGCGCGCGCGCGTAGAAACGCGGTTCGCCGTTCGGCAGGGCGAAACTCGGGGTGACGGCCGCCGCGGCCGCGCCGGCGGCGCAGATTTTGATGAACTCGCGTCTTTGCATGGCCCCTCGCGGGTGAGTTGCTTTTGTATCACTCAACGCCGCGGCCTGTCAATTAACTGCGGCGGGTTTCAAGCGGTGTGAACGAGCGGGAGCGGGAAACTGAAGGTGGTGCCCTGTCCGGGCGTGCTTTGCACTTTTATCTGGCTTTGATGCAGTTCCAGGATGCGTTTCACGATGGCCAATCCCAGGCCGGCGCTGTCGGACGCATCATGGCGGCTTTTTTCGGCGCGGAAAAAGCGCTCGAAAATGCGTTCGAGATCCTGCGCTTCGATGCCACGGCCGGTGTCGCTGACCTCGAGCGTGACCTGCCGAAGCGAGGGCGTGAGAGTCACGCTGATGCTGCCGCCTGACGGCGTATAGTGGAGAGCGTTCTCAATCAGGTTTTCCAGCACGCGTTCGATCAGGCCGATATCGGCGCGCACCAGCGGCGGCACCCCGGGAAAATTTGTTTTAAGCGCGATTTGTTTTTTGGCGGCGGCGAGCTCGAATTTTTGCACCACATCCTGTACCAGTTCCGGCAGCAGGAAGGGTTCGGGTGCGAGTTTGGCGCGCGCCGAGTCGAGTTTAGCCAGCTCGAACAATTTGCCCACCAGCTTGCTCAGGCGCACGCTTTGCTTGGCGGCGATTTCCAGATAATTTCTTTTTTCTTCCTGGCTCAGCGATTGCTCCTTCATGAGCAGGGTTTCCAGATAGCCCTGCAATGACGCCAGCGGTGTGCGCAAGTCATGCGAAACATTGGCCAGCATTTCGCGGCGTTCTTGGTCGTTTTGTTCCAGCGTGCACATCTGTTCCTTGATGCGCAGCGCCATCTGGTTGAAGGTTTCCACCACGCGCCCGATTTCGTCGGGACGGGCGGCCAGTTCCTGCGGCAAATGGGTTTCGCAGAAATCATGATGGCTGAAATTTTTCATGGCGCCGCCCAGACGCCGCAGCGGACGCGTGTAGAACCCCACCATCAACAACCCGGCCAGCAGCGCCAGCAGCAGGCCGCCGGTAATCAGCCACAT
>JBOIFQ010000324.1:0-1687 GCA_050741655.1 Burkholderiales bacterium
GCGTATTTCTGCGCGCGCCGCAGCCCGGCCAGGGTGTTACGCGTGTCCACGATTACTGCTTGCGTGCCGCGCACCGCCAGCACGAAATGCCGCGTGAGCGTCGCGGTTGCTGACAGGGTTTGCAGAAAATTCAGCGCCGGGCGTTCGGCGCTCAAGAGAGCGCGCGCCTGGCCTTCGATTTCGCACAAGGTCTGTCCCGCGCCGATTTCTTCGCCATCCTTGGCGCGCCAGCGAATTTTCGCCCTGGAATCGAGTTTTTTAAAGCAGGCGGCAAACCACTGTGTGCCGCACAGCACCGCCGTTTCGCGCGTGATGATGCTGGCCTTGGCGCGCGCGCGCGCGGGAATCAGGCGCGCGGTCAAATCGCCGCTGCCCATGTCTTCCTTGAGCGCCGCTTTGACGTTTTCCCGGATAGCGGATGTCAAACTCATGAATATCCTTTATATTAAAAGTAATTCTACCCGATACACCAGCGGGAGGCGGGGATGGACGGCATGATGGGCGTCATTTCATACGGGCTGGGCACCATACTCGGCCTGCTCCTGGCCGGCACGCTGGTGTTCTGGTTCATTCAGGACGTCACGCAGAAAAAACACACGGTGCTGCGCAATTTTCCCGTCATCGGACGCCTGCGCTATTTTTTCGAGAGGCAGGGCGAGTATTTCCGCCAGTATTTTTTCATGGGCGACCGCGACGAGATGCCCTTCAATCGCGCGCAGCGCGCCTGGGTGTATCGCCTGGCCAAGGACGAAGGCGGCATCATCGGTTTCGGCTCGACCAACGATTTGCGCGAGCCGGGCTCGCTGATTTTCGTCAATGCGCCATTCCCGGTGCTGGAACAGGACCGGCTGCAGACGCCTTCCATGATTATCGGCGAAAGCTTTTGTAAAAACCCTTTTGAAGCGCGTTCCATCGTCAACATCAGCGGCATGAGCTTCGGCGCGATTTCCGCACCGGCGGTGCGCTCGCTTTCACGCGGCGCGCAAATCGCCGGCTGCTGGATGGATACCGGCGAAGGCGGGCTGTCGCCTTATCACCTCGAAGGCCATTGCGACCTCATCATGCAGATCGGCACCGCCAAATACGGTATCCGCGATTTGCAGGGTAATTTTTCGCCCGCGCGCGCCAAGGAGCTGGCGCAAGTGGTCAAGGCGTTTGAAATCAAACTCTCGCAAGGCGCCAAGCCGGGCAAGGGCGGCGTATTGCCGGGCGGCAAAGTCACCGGGGAAATCGCCGGTATCCGCGGCATTCCCGCCGGTCAGGATTCAATCAGCCCGAACCGCCACGTGGATATCGCCAACATCGACCAGCTGCTCGAACAAATCGCACGCATACGCGATTTGACCGACCGGCCGGTAGGGCTCAAGACCGCCATCGGCGGCCTGCGTTTCATGAATGAACTGTGCGAAGCGGTGTTGCGGCGCGGGCAGGAATGGGCGCCGGATTTCCTGACGATAGACGGCGGCGAAGGCGGCAGCGGCGCCGCGCCGCAGGCGCTGGCGGATCACATGAGCCTGCCCATAGGCGAAGCGCTGCCGCGCGTGGTGGATGCGCTGATCGAAACCGATTTGAAGCAGCGCATCAAGGTCATCGCCGCCGGAAAACTGGTCACCTCGGCGCGCGCGGCGTGGGCGCTATGCATAGGCGCGGATTTCGTCAACACCGCGCGCGGCTTCATGTTCTCGCT
>JBOIFQ010000325.1:0-5043 GCA_050741655.1 Burkholderiales bacterium
GTGATAATCGCGGTGCACGTAAACTTTTGGCTGCGCCAGATTGTTGGCCAGCACGCGCTCGAAGGCTTGGTTCAAAGTTTCCGTTTGCGCGGCGTTCAGCTCCGCCTGCAAATGCCTGGCCGCATACCAGTCGGGAAAAAGCCGCATTTCGCGCATGAGCAGCGCCGCATCGTAATCCGGCAACACGCCGGCGCGGCTGGCGAGCTGGATTTTGATCAGCGCGTTGATCGCGTCCAGATAAAACGCATGGGCATTATCCGCATTCAGCGCCTGCAAATAAGTCGCGCGTCCCAAATCGTCGAGCAGCAGAAAACCCAGCTGAAGATCGCTTTTCAGCACGCGCGGCACATGCACGCCCGCCGCCAGCAACAATTCCGCCACTTTGATGAAAGGCCGGCAATCTTCGTGCGCGGGCGGCGCATCCATCGCGATCAGCGTGCCGTCGGCGAAACTGACGCGGAAGTAGCGGCGGAAGCTCGCATCTTCCGACGCCGGCTGCAAGTCGAACGCTTTTCCCGGAAATTGCGCGGCGATCCAGTTTTGCAGTAAAAGAATGCGTTCCAAATCTGCCTCTAAATTGCCATAATGATGATTTTGTGCGATTTTATCACCTCATCCCTCGCCCGATGCGCAAATTCCCTCTCAAAGCGATCGCGTTTTTACTGTTGTGCTGGTTTGCGCATGGCGCGCTGGCGGATGAAGATGCGCCCAGACTGAAACTCGAGCGCAGCCTCAATCCCCCGTCCAGGCAGCCGGAAGCCGTACCGCTTTTCATCGAAGCCGAGAGCATCGAAGGCCAGGGTCAGGACCAACTCACCGCGCAAGGCCAGGCGGTGATGCGCAAGCGCGGACAATCCGTGGCCGCCGACCGCCTGATTTACCGCCCGCAGGAAGATGAAATCGAGGCCACAGGCAATGTGCGGCTGCAACAGCACGGCGATTCTATCGAGGGCCCAAAACTCAAACTCAACACCGAAAGCGAGATCGGTTTTTTCGAATCACCGCAATTCACCTTGCAGGAAAGACACGGCCGCGGCCACGCCGATAAATTACTCCTCGAGGGCCCACAGCAATACCGGCTGGAGCAGGCTTATTTCACCGCTTGCCCGGTGGGCAACGACGACTGGCACTTGCGCGCGCGCGATCTAAAAATCGATCAGACAGAAAATATCGGCGTGGCACGCGACGCCAGTATTGTGTTCAAGGGCGTGCCGATACTTTATACGCCGTGGATTGATTTTCCGGTGGGCGACAACCGCAAGAGCGGCTTCCTGCCGCCCAGCTTCGGTACCACCGGCAATAACGGCTACGAATTCACGCTGCCCTATTACTGGAACATCGCGCCCAATTACGACGCGACCTTTTCCGCGCGCGGCTTGTCCAAGCGCGGCGCGCAATTGAATTCCGAGTTGCGCTACCTGTTCCCGCGCGCCTTCGGCGAAACGCGCGTCGAGCTGCTGCCGGACGACCAGCTCACGCGCGATGACCGTTATGCCTTGCTGTTCTCCAACAATTACAATTTGGGCAACGGGCTGAGCGGCCTGTTCAATTTCCAGCGCGTATCCGACGATAATTATTTCCGCGATCTGTCAACGCGCATCGCCTTCACTTCGCAGGTCAACCTGCCGCGTGAAGCGGTGCTGAATGTGGCGACCCAGCCGTGGTGGAACGCAACATTGAGGGCGCAAAGCTTCCAGACGCTGCAGGACCCGCTGGCGCCTATCATCCCGCCTTATCGCCGCCTGCCGCAACTCAATTTCTCGGCGGCCAAGCAGAATATCGCCGGATTCGACCTGGGATTTGGCGGCGAATACAGCAAGTTCGAGCATCCTTCGTTGATAAATGGCGAACGCTATATCGCAAATCCCAGCGTCGGTTTTCCGCTGCAAACCTCGTTCGCGTACTTCGCCCCCAAAATCGCTGCGCACATCACCCACTATACGTTGAACGAGAACAACACCGCGCTGCCGGATGCCAATCGCCTGCTGCCCATCACCAGCGTGGAAAGCGGACTGATTTTCGAGCGCGACACCGCTTTGTTCGGACAAAACTTCACGCATACGCTGGAACCCAGGCTGTATTACCTCAATATCCCGTTTCGCGATCAGAGCCAGATTCCCAATTTCGACACTGCATTCGCCGACATCAATTACGCGCAGATCTTCAGCGAAAACCAGTTCAGCGGCGGCGACCGCATCAACAACGCCAATCAAGTGACGGTGGGCATCACGTCGCGGCTGCTGTCCAGCGAGGGCGACGAGCGGCTGCGCTTCAACATCGGACAGCGTTTGCTGTTCGTCAAACAGCGGGTCACGCTGCCGGCTTTGACTGCGGGAACCAGCGCCAGCAGCACCACCGCGACCACCACCAGCGCCCCCACCAGCGATCCGAGCGCGGATATTCTCGCCAGCATCAGCAGCCAGCTGACCCCTAAGCTGCTGGCGGAGGCCGGTATCCAATACCGCCCCTCTTCCAGCACCGGGGAGAAAGCCGGAGTCGGTGTGCGTTACCAGCCGGAACCGGGCAAAGTGCTGAACCTGGGCTACCGCTTCGTGCGCGATTCTCTCGAGCAAACCGATATCAGCGCGCAATGGCCGCTCGGAGGGGGCTGGGTCGGGCTGGGCCGCTTCAATTATTCGCTGCGCGATAATCAAACTTTGGAAGGTTTGCTCGGTTTTGAATATAATAGCTGCTGCTGGACGCTGCGCTTTGTCGCCCACCGCTTCGCCACGGCGACGCTGGCCAAAACCACCGGTTTTTTTATCCAGTTGGAACTGAACGGCTTTTCGAAACTAGGTTCCAACCCGCTTCAGGTACTGAGGCAGAATATTTCCGGTTATAGCAAAACCAACCAGCCGTTCAACACCGGCGATCCCTACCAACTGCGATAGAAGGATGAGACTTGTGAGAAACTTTTTATTCCCCGCGAGTGTACTCTTTGCGTTGTGTGCGCCTCTTGCCGCGGCGCAAACCGATTCCAGAGCGCAGAAAATCCTCATGGTCGACCGCATCGTGGCCGTGGTTAACGACGACTGCATTACCCAATTCGAGCTGAATGACCACATCAAGCTGGTAGCGAACCAGCTCGGCAAACAGGGCACGCCACTGCCGCCGCATGAAGTACTGGAAAAGCAGCTGCTTGAGCGCCTGATCAACGACCGTGTGCAATTGCAGTTCGCCAAGGAAACCGGCGGGCGCGGGGACGATACGCAGCTGGAAAAAACCCTGGAGCGCATCGCGCAGGGCAACAAAATGACATTGGCTGAAATGCGCGAGAAACTGGGTGAGGAAGGGGTTGAATTCAACCGCTTCCGCGAGGAAATTCGCACCGAAATTATCATGACCCGCCTCAAGGAACGCGAGGTGGACAACAAAATCACGATTACCGAAAGCGAAATAGACAATTTTCTGCGGGCGCAGGCCGCGCTGGCTGGCCGCGGCGATGAATACGAACTCGCGCACATCCTGGTGCTGGTGCCGGAGCAAGCGAGCCCGGAACAAATCCAGGCCAAACGCTTGCGCACCGAACAGGGGTTGCTGCAACTGAAAAACGGCGCGGATTTTTCCCAGATTGCAGTGGGGTACTCGGATGCGCCCGATGCGCTGCAGGGCGGCGCGCTGGGCTGGCGCGCCTCCGGAAGGCTGCCAGGCATTTTCGTGGACGCGCTCCGCACCATGCAGCCCGGCGATATCAGCTCCATACTGCGCAGCGCCAACGGCTTTCATATCATCAAGCTCCTCAACAAGCGCGGTAGCGACACGACAAAAGTCATCCAACAAACCCGGGGGCGCCACATACTCATCAAAACCGGCGAACTGGTTTCGGAAACGGAAGCGCGCAATCGTATAGTCAGCCTCAAGGAGCGCCTGGATAACGGTGCGGATTTCGCCGAGCTGGCGCGGCTGCAGTCGGAAGATGGCAGCGCATTAAAGGGCGGCGACCTGGGCTGGCTGTCACCGGGCGACACCGTGCCGGAGTTCGATCGGGTCATGAATGCGCTGAAACCCGGCCAGATCAGCGAACCGGTACGCTCGCAATTCGGCTGGCATCTGATTCAGGTCATGGAGCGGCGCAGCCAGGACATCACCAAGGATCAGCAACGCCTGATCGCGCGCCAGACCTTGCGCGCGCGCAAATCGGACGAAGCGCATGATGTATGGCTGCGCCAGCTGCGCGACCGCGCTTATGTGGAATACCGGCTGGATGAGAAGTGAAAAGTGAAAAGTGAAACGTGAAAAAACAGCAGCAGCCAACTCGAAACACGGTTCCCATGCTCCACGTTTAACTTCCAGCGGTTCACACTTTCCCACCCTCGCCGTCACTGCGGGCGAACCGGCCGGCATCGGCCCCGATCTTTGCGTGCTGATGGCGAGCCGCAGGCTGCGTGCACGCTTGGTCGTGATCGCGGATAAAACCTTGCTGGCCGGGCGCGCACGCACGCTCAAGAAAAAAATCAAGCTGGTGGATTATCGCGGACAAGCGCAAGCCGCCGCGCCCGGCAGCCTCTACGTATTGCACCAGGCGCTGGCCGCGCCGTGCGTGGCAGGCACGCTCAATCCCAAAAACAGCGCTTATGTCCTGCGCACGCTGGAGCGCGCGCTGCAGGGGTGCCAGGTTAAACAATTCGACGCCATGGTCACCGCGCCGGTGCAAAAGAGCGCGCTCAACGATGCCGGCTTCCCTTTCACCGGCCATACCGAATATCTGGCGCAAAAAACCGCCACCCCTCAAGTGGTGATGATGCTGGTGGGCGGTGGACTGCGTGTCGCGCTGGTCACCACTCATCTGGCGTTGAAAGACGTGTCTTCCGCACTGAACCAGGAAAATCTCGAGCGCGTGCTGCGCATACTGCATCAAGATTTGGCGCGGCGCTTCGGCATACTTTCGCCGCGCATTCTGGTGGCGGGTTTGAATCCGCATGCCGGCGAAACAGGCTATCTGGGAAATGAAGAAGCGCGCGTCATTGCGCCGGTAATCAAAAAACTCAGCCACCAGGGTTTCGATGTGCAAGGCCCGCTGCCGGCGGATACCCTGTTTACCCC
>JBOIFQ010000326.1:0-2104 GCA_050741655.1 Burkholderiales bacterium
GGTGCGCCTGCCAGATTTTTTTGCGCCTTAATGCCCGTTTTAACACAGTCACGCTCGCGTCCACGATGAAAGGAGAAAACACCAGCAGCGGGAGCCACCATGGCCAAATACCCTGCTGGTAGCCGGAGATGCCCAACGTAGCAGCCAGAAATCCGAGTGGAACCGAGCCGGAATCGCCCATGAAAATCCGCGCCGGATGAAAGTTGAATAGCAAAAATGCGAAAGCGGCGGCGGCAATCGAAAAATTCAGCAAGGCAAAAACTTCATTCCCGCCCAGCCACGATGCCAGGCCGTAACAGCCAAAGCCAAATAGTGTCATGCCGCCAGCGAGGCCATCCGAACCGTCCATGAAATTATACAGGTTGGTCATCCAGGCCGTGGCGACAACGAAGAGCAGTAGTAACGGAACATTCGCCGCGCTTACCCACAAACTCGCCGCGAGACATGCCGCCAAAAAATGCACCAGCAATCTCCACACCGGGGAAATGCTGTAAATATCATCCAGCAGTGAAATGGCGACGAGCAAGACCAGCGCTACCCACAATGGCCACGGCGGATACAGGAACAGCCACGAAATGAAGACACCGGACAGTAATCCCAATCCGCCGGTGCGCGCAACCGGCGCGGAGTGCAGCGAGCGCTGATTCGGATGATCAAGAGCAATTCGTGCCAAGCCGTCTTTGGCCAGCCAGCGCAAGATGACAAACGCCGCGGCGAAAGACAGCAGGGGAGAAAAAAAAATGGGCTGCAAAAATTATCCGCCAAGAAAAGAGTGCGCAAACCGCGTCGGCTGCGCATTCAACCGTATCTCACCACAGCGCGTGTACATATTTGTAATCCCGTATTTTTTTATCCTTGCTTACCACTGTTGCGCCCAGGGTAAGCGCGGTGGCGACGATGATGCGGTCGGCAGGATCATCGTGCAGCTGGCCGGGCAAAAAAACTGACTTCACCGCGATGGCGTGGGTCACCGGAATGAATTTCACCGATGAAATTTTTTCCGATTCCTGAATCCATTCGCCGACGTCCATGGTAAGGCGCAATCTTCCCCGAGCGACGAGCAATGCCGCTTCCCAGGCGCTGATCGCCGAGATACAGATGTTGCGTTGACTCGTGGCATCGCCGATGAGCTTACGCGCTTTCTTTGAAAGCTTCTCGGGGTTGCTGACCCACCAAATCCAGGCGTGGGTATCCAGAACGATCACTTGAGCGCCGCCCAGTCCTCCAACCCCACGGGCTCCATTGGGTCTTCATATTTCAACACCGAGTTACGCAAGCTTTTGAGCGGCTCCGTGGAGCCGGCCGAATACGGGACGACTTTCACCACCGGCCGGCCGTGGTCGGTGATGGTGAATTCCTCGCCGGCTTCTTCCACCCGCCGGAAGAATTCCAAAGCACGCGCTTTGAATTTGGATTTGGACACGAGGCGTAGCATGTTATCCCTCAATATTAAATTATGACTACGGTCATATTACCATAGTCATAATATCCATTCAATATCTTTGCGGCCTGGTTTATGGCGCCGCGCGTAGAGATTCCAGATACCAGGCCGCTGTTTCATCAAATCCCCTGGACATCGAATAAGGAGGATTCCACCCGAGTTCATTGCGGATTTTCGAAGTGTCCGCCTGCAACGAGTCCAGCAACCGGCTGGCCTCGGCGGATTTGTCCATAAGCGCCGCCGCCGCTTTCAGAGCCGCGGGCGGGAAAGGCCACAAGCGGGCGGGACGGCCCAAGGCTTGCGCCAGACGCCGGATCAAATCCGGAATGGAAACATCCTCGCCATCGCTAACCAGATAAGTCTGGCCTGCCGCGTTGGGATGCGTCATGCATGTCTTAATTGCATGTACAAGATTATCAAGATAAATAAAACTTCTGCGATTGTTTACCGAGGCCAGAGGCAGAGGAATTCCCTTGGCGAGGGCAGCGAGCAAGCGCAGAAAGTTTGCTTTCACACCGGGCCCGTAAACCAGAGGCGGGCGCAGAATCACGATTTCCAGTCCGGTGTCAGCGGCAACCTGTTTAAGCGCCTGCTCCGCGTCCCATTTCGATACAGCATAAGCATCCTGCGGGTTGGGAACGTCGGTTTCGGAGAAGCGCACCC
>JBOIFQ010000327.1:0-4831 GCA_050741655.1 Burkholderiales bacterium
GGCTTCCACTACAGCGTGTTGTTCCTGCCACCCGCGCAGCGCCGCGCGCTCACGGCCTTGTTCGCCTGCTTTCAGGAAATCCGGGAAATCCTTTATGAATGCGCCGACCCGACGCTGGCAAAAATTAAGTTGCAATGGTGGCGCCAGGAACTCGCCGCCACCTTTTGCGCAACACCGCACCATCCCGTCACTCATGCCTTGCTGCCCGCCATACGGCAATTCGATTTGCCGCAACACGAGCTGCAAAAAATCATTGATGGCGTGGAAAACGGAGTGACGCAAAATCGCATTGCCGATTTCGCCGCGCTGCAGAACTATTGTCTCGCACCTTACGGCAGCGCCGAGCAATTGGCCGCTCGCATTCTCGGTTTTGACGGCGTCAGCAGCGCGAAATACGCGCCGGAACTGGGGTTGGCTTTCGGTCTCACCGACATTATTCTGACTGTGCGCGACGACGCGCGGCGCAACCGTATCCTGCTGCCGCAGGACGAGTTGGCGCGCTACGGCGTGGCGGCAGCGGATATTCTCAACCTGCGCGAAACCGAAAATTTCAAAAAATTGATTGAATTTGTTATTGCACGCGCAGAAAATTGCTATAATCGCGCAACTTCTGATTTTCCGCGGGTGCCAAAAGCGCGGCGAGCCAGATTGGCGCTCGCCGCGATCAACTTGGCGCGGCTGCAGGAAATCAGGAAAGACGGGTGCCGTATTTTGCGACGGCGTGTTGATTTGACACCTCTGCGCAAGCTATGGCTGGCTTGGTTAGTGTGAATGGGGGTTTAGCGCAGATTGCTAAGTTTTTCGGCTTATAGCCTTTTAGGAGAGGGGGGGCGGAAAAATGACCAGCATGATTATTAGCACCTTGAGCGGGCTGCATCTGATAGGCGATCTTTACCAATGCGATCCCAAGCATCTTTCCAATTCAACTTGGCTGCGAAAGCGCTGTACCCAGCTGTGTGAGGCCGCCGGCCTCACCGTGCTGGGTGATTTCTTCCATCAATTCGGCGCCGCTGGTTTCACCGGCACCCTGGTTCTGGCCGAGTCGCATATCGCCATTCACACCTGGCCGGAAACCTCGACCGTGGCGCTCGACGTATTCGTCTGCAACCACAGCCGCGACAACAGCGACAAGGCACAGGAGCTGTTTGAAGACATCCTGAAGCTGCTTAAACCCAGGGAAGTCATACGCCAGACCGTGCAGCGCGGGCGGCTATGAACCTGTGACATGAAAGACGACAAGCTGCTCAGCGAGTGGCTGAACGCCAATTGCGGCTTTTTTTACCGCGCCGGCAAGCAGCTCGAAAAGTTCGACACCCCCTACCAGCACCTGGAAGTTTATGACACGCCCGAAGTCGGACGGCTGTTCCGCCTCGACGGCTGTTTCATGACTTCGGAAAAAGAAGAATTTTTCTATCACGAAAACCTCATCCATCCCGCCGCTACCGCGCATCCGGCGCCGCGCCAGGCGCTGATCATCGGCGGCGGCGACGGCGGCTCCAGCGAAGAACTCCTCAAGCACAGCGGAATTGAAAGCGTCGTTCTGGTCGAGCTTGACCAGGCGGTGGTGGATATTTCGAAGAAGTATTTCGAGGCGGTGCACCATAAGGTTTTCGACGACCCGCGGCTCAAGCTCAAGATTGCCGACGGCATGGCGTTCATCCGCGACACGCGGGAGCGTTTTGATTTGATCGTGCTCGATCTGCCCGACCCCATAGGGCCCGCCGCCGATTTGTACCGCGTGGAATTTTTCGCTTCCTGCCGGCGCGTGCTCAATCCCGGCGGCGTGCTGAGCCTGCATCTGGGCTCTCCGGTCACGCGCCCCGACCGCGTGCGCGACAATGCCGCCAGTCTCAAACAGGTTTTCAAAATCGTGCGCTCGTATCTGGTTTACATCCCGCTTTACGGCTCGCTGTGGGCGATGGCTTGCGCCTCCGACAGTCTCGATCCGACTGCGCTCGCCCCCGAAGAAATCGAGCGTGTGTTGAAAGAACGCAAAGTCGGCAATCTGCGCTACTACAACGGCCACACCCATCAGGCGGTGTTCGCCCTGCCCAACTTCGTGCGCGAAATCGTAGGCTAGCAGGTAAGCCTTGCTCGGCGGTTTTCAAGCGCATGCGAAATTATCAGCCGCCTGCCGATTTGCTCAAAGATCGCGTGATCCTGGTCACCGGCGCGGGGCAAGGTCTGGGCCAGGCCGCGGCGCTGGCTTTTGCCAAACATGGCGCGAGCGTGATTTTGCACGGACGCAAAGCGCAAAAACTGGAAGCGGTTTACGACGAAATTGAAAAAGCAGGTTGTCCGCAGCCGGCGATTTTTCCGCTCGATCTGGAAACCGCGGGCAGCAAGGATTTCGAGGCGCTGGCGCAAGCCATTAAAAACCAGCTCGGCCGGCTCGACGGCATTTTGCACAATGCTGCGCATCTCGACGCGCTCTCGCCGCTCGCCAATCAGACTCTGGAGTCGTGGCTCAAGCTGTTAAGGGTAAATCTGGCCGCGCCGTTTGCTCTCACCCGCGCCTGCCTGCCGCTGCTCAAGGCCGCAAGCGACGCCTCGGTCGTCGTCACCTGTGAAACGCATGGGCATAAACCCAGGGCTTACTGGGGCGGTTTTGCGGTGGCGAAAAGCGGGTTGGAAACCTATATCAAAATCCAGGCGCAGGAATGGGAGATGCTGCCGCGCTTGCGCATCAACGGCGTGATCCCGGGACCGGTGGCGAGTCCGCAGCGCGCCAAAACCCATCCCGGAGAGCTCAAGGAAAAACTCCCCCAGCCCGAGAGCCTGATGCCGCTTTACCTCTATCTCATGGGTGCGGACAGCAAAAGCGTGAGCGGCCAAATACTGCACGCTCAGGGCTGAAGAAGTTTTCTCACCTTATCCGGCAGGGGAACGGACTTGCCCTGCTGGTGATCTATCCACACCACAATGGTTTCGCCATCGGCGAATTTCACTTCGGGATGACCTTCGAGATGGATTTCGTAGTACATCGGGAAGCTGCTGCGCCCGGGCGCGCCGGCATACACGCTCACTTCCACCGTGGCCGGGTAAACGATGGGTTTGATGAAATTGCAGTGCGCGGTGACAATCACCGGACCTACGCGCGTGCCGCCCACTTGCACCTTGAGCGATTCGAACCAGGAAATACGCGCTTGCTCCAGGTAACGGAAATACACCACGTTATTGACATGGCCGACCGCGTCCATGTCGCCCCAGCGCACCTTGATTTTTTCCACCATCAGTAATTTCCGCTCAGCGCTCATGGCCATCCTTTCGTGTTTGCCCCGCAGTGATTTGGCTGCTATATTCGGCTTGAGATTGTAGCAGAACGAGGAAAAATGGCTCAGCGCGAAAGCATGCAATACGATGTGGTGATCGTCGGCGCCGGACCGTCCGGCTTGGCGGCGGCGATCCGTCTCAAGCAGCTTTCCGCCCAGCAGGGTTTCGACGTCAGCGTGTGCGTGCTGGAAAAAGGCTCGGAAGTCGGCGCGCATATCCTGTCCGGCGCGGTGCTCGAGCCGAGCGCGCTGAATGAACTCATCCCCGATTGGAAACAGCGCGGTGCGCCGCTCAATGCTCCGGTCACGCAGGACCGCTTCATGTTTTTGACCGCGTCAAAATCCTTTACGCTGCCTACTCCGCCGCAGATGAATAATCACGGCAACACCATCATCAGCCTCGGCAACCTGTGCCGCTGGCTGGGCAAGCAGGCGGAGGAATCGGGCGTGGAAATCTACCCCGGCTTCGCCGCCGCCGAAGTGCTGTATGGCGAAGACGGTTCGGTGCAAGGCGTCGCCACCGGCGACATGGGCGTGGGCAGGGATGGCCAGCCCACCGATCATTACCAAGCGGGTATCGAACTGCACGGCAAACAGACCCTTTTCGCCGAAGGCTGCCGCGGTTCCCTCACTAAAGTCCTGTTCGAAAAATTCGATTTGCGCAAAAACGTGGATGCGCAAACCTACGGCATCGGCCTGAAAGAATTATGGGAAGTGGAGCCATCCAGACATCAACCCGGGCTGGTCGTGCACACCATAGGCTGGCCGCTGGATGCGCGCACTTACGGCGGCTCGTTTATTTACCATCTGGAAAATAAGCAGGTCGCGCTGGGTTTCGTGGTCGGGCTCGATTATCAAAACCCGTATCTTTCTCCTTACGATGAATTCCAGCGTTTCAAAACACATCCCGCGATTCGCCCCACTTTTGAAAACGGCAGACGCATCGCCTATGGCGCGCGCGCGCTGTCCGAAGGCGGTTTTCAATCCATTCCCAAGCTGACTTTCCCCGGCGGCTTGCTGATCGGCGACGGCGCGGGTTTTCTCAACGTGGCGAAAATCAAAGGCACGCATACCGCGATGAAATCGGGAATGATCGCGGCGGAAGCGGTGTTCGCGCATTTACAGAATAAATCGGAAAATCCCGAGATCGGCGATTACCGCGCCCGCCTGGAACAAAGCTGGGTGTGGGACGAACTTTATTCGGTGCGCAACATCCGTCCTGCATTCCGTTGGGGTCTGGCTGGCGGGCTGGTTTACGCGGCGCTGGATACTTATCTGCTGCGCGGGCGCGCGCCGTGGACTCTGCGTCATCACGCCGATCATACTCAGCTCAAGAAAGCAGCTGATTGCACGCCAATCAGTTATCCCAAGCCCGATGGAAAAATAACATTCGACAAACTCTCCTCGGTGTTTATATCCAACACCAATCACGAGGAAAATCAGCGCTGCCACTTGTTGTTAAAAGACAATATATTACCTATAAGCGTAAACCTCGCGCTGTATGATGCGCCCGAGCAGCGCTATTGTCCGGCTGGGGTTTACGAAATCGTGCGCGAAGG
>JBOIFQ010000328.1:0-3443 GCA_050741655.1 Burkholderiales bacterium
GGAACAGGGTGCTGCACAGCGCCGACACCAGAATCATGTTGATATATTCGGCGAGAAAAAACACCGCGAACGCCATGCCGGAATATTCGACATGAAAACCGGCGACGATTTCCGATTCGCCCTCGGCCACGTCGAACGGGTGGCGGTTGGTTTCCGCCACGCCGGAAATCAGATACACCAGGAACAGCGGAAACAGCGGAATGAAAAACCAGCTGAACAGCCCGGCGCCGCTTTGCTGCGCGGCTACGATTTCAGTGAGATTCAGGCTGTGCGCGGCCATCAGCACGCCGACCAGCGCGAAGCCCATGGCGATTTCATAGGATACGATTTGCGCCGCCGAGCGCATGGCGCCGATGAAAGCATATTTGGAATTGGACGCCCAGCCGGCGATGATGATGCCGTACACGCTCATCGAAGTGATAGCCATGATGTAAAGCAGGCCGGCATCGATATTGGCGAGCACCAGCTCGGGCTGGAACGGCACCACCGCCCATACCGCCAGCGCCGGCATCATCGCCATCACTGGCGCCAATATGAACAGGAATTTGTTGGCGCCCGCCGGAATAATCAATTCCTTGACCAAGAGCTTGATGCCGTCGGCTATCGGTTGCGCCCACCCTCCGAGCACGCCGATGCCGAAAAAAGTCACGCGGTTGGGGCCGATGCGCGCCTGCATGTAGCCGATCACCTTGCGCTCGAGCAGAGTCAGATACGCCATGCCTATCATCAGCGGCAGCACGATGGCGACGATGAGCGCCAGCGTTTTGGAAAACGTCAGCAGATATGGCCACCACAGCGGCCCGAATATTTCCTGGAGTGCGCTCATGCCGGCTCTATCCTTATGCTGCCGGACATCACGCCGAGTCCGGCGGTGAGCGGGTGCGCGCAAGCCACGCGCACGCAATTCTCCGGCAGCATGTCGTCACGCCACGCCATCAATAATGCCGAACCCCGGCCTTGCGTCACTTTCACTTTGTCCCCCGCGCGCAAACCCAGACGCTCCAGCAGCTTGCCGTTGAGACTGGCCACCGGCGCGTCGGCATCGCTGGTTTTCTGCAACGCAGGCGCGCGGCGCGCGATGGCGTCGGCCTGATAAATCGGCACTTCGGCGATGCGCTGCAGATCCGCGGCGGTATTTTCAATCACGCTCAAAACCGGTTCGCGCAAAAAATTATTAAGTCGCGCGGAAATATCGGGATTGGGCAAAACTTCCGTGCGCACTTCCTCGATGCTCTCCTGCTCGAAACCGGGAAGATTCAACAGATTTCCCAGCACGCGCAGCACTTTCCACGCCGGACGGGTTTCGCCCAGTGGCTTCACCACGCCGTTGAAACTCTGCACGCGGCCTTCGGTATTGATGAATGTGCCGGCGGTTTCGGTGAAAGGCGCGATCGGCAGCAGCACCTGCGCGTAGTCGCTGGCTTGATGCTTATACGCGCTCAGCGCCACCACCAGCTCGGCAGAGCGCAGGGCATGCAGCGCTTGTTGCGGATTATGGCAATCGAGTTCCGCTTCCACATTGAGCAGAAGATAAGCCTTGAGCGGATTTTCCAGCATGGCCTTGGAATTGCCGGTGGCGCCGGCGATATAGCCGCCCACGCTGTTCGGCGCTTCGCCCAGGAAACCGAATTTCGCGCCGGTAACTCGCGCGAGTTCCTGCGCCAGCGACTGCAGCGCCGCCGCCTGCGCATGATGCTGCGCAAAGTTGCCGAGGAAGATCGCGGTGTTTTTCCCCGCCAGCAGACTTTCGGCGATGCGCTGCGCTTCCGGTGCGGGCGTGATGTGTTCCAGTTGCACGGGACAGGGAATATTTTTCTCTTGCGCCGCCGCTTTCAGCACTCGCGCCAATGCGGACGGCAGCGCGTGCGGCGCGGCGATGATCTTGTTCGCTACTGGCATCAGCAAATCATCATCCACACAATGAATGAGATTGAGCTTGAGTCCGCGTTTGGTGGCCAGGCGTAGGCGCTGCGCCATCAGCGGATGATCTTTTCTCAGCGTACTGCCGATAATGAGCGCGCGATCCAGTTGATTCAATTCGACGATTTTCATTCCCAGCCACGGCGCGCCTTGTTGTCTGGTATCGGCGCTGAAATCGGAATGGCGCAATCTGCAATCCACATTATCGCTGCCGAGCGCGCGCATTAATTTTTGCAGCAGATAAAGTTCTTCCAGCGTGCTGTGCGGAGTGGCCAGCGCGCCGATAGCCGAGGCATTGGAGGTTTTGATTTTGTTCAGTCTTTGCGTGATGTAGTGCAGCGCGGTCTGCCATTCCACTGTTTTCCACTCGCCGTCTTGTTTTAGCATCGGCTGCGTCAGGCGCTGATCCGAATTCAAACCTTCATACGCATAACGGTCCTTGTCGGACAACCAGCATTCGTTGATTTCCTCATTCTCGCGCGGCAAAACGCGCATCACGCGATTGTCCTTCACTTCCACGATGAGATTGGAGCCGAGGCTGTCATGCGGACTCACCGACTGGCGGCGCGACAATTCCCAGGCGCGCGCGGTGTAGCGGAACGGCTTGGAAGTCAGCGCGCCGACCGGGCACAAATCGATCATATTGCCCGACAATTCCGAGTCCACGGTTTTTTCCACGAAAGTCAGGATCTCGGCATGCTCGCCGCGCCCGGCCATGCCCAGTTCCATCACGCCGGCGATTTCCTGGCCGAAGCGCACGCAGCGCGTGCAATGGATGCAGCGCGTCATGTCGGTGGAAATCAGCGGTCCGAGATTTTTGTTCACCACCACGCGCTTGTCTTCCTGATAGCGCGAAGAAGAGCCGCCATATCCCACCGCCAGATCCTGCAACTGGCATTCGCCGCCCTGATCGCAAATCGGGCAATCCAGCGGATGATTGATGAGCAGGAATTCCATCACGCCTTTTTGCGCATTCACCGCGGCATCTGAATGCGTCTGCACTTTCATGCCGCCGGTGACCGGGGTGGCGCACGCCGGCAAGGGCTTGGGCGCTTTTTCCACCTGCACCAGGCACATGCGGCAGTTGGCGGCGATGGAAAGCTTGCGGTGATAGCAGAAATGCGGCACGTAAATGCCGAGCCGGTTGGTGGCATCCATGATGGTGCTGCCTTCCGGCACTTGCAGCGGCCGGCCGTCTATTTCGATTTCAAGCATAAGCGGGCACCACGCAGGTTTTGTGATCGATGTGATGCTGGAATTCGTCGCGGAAATGCGTGATGAAGCTTTTCACCGGCAGCGCGGCGGCGTCGCCCAGCGCGCAGATGGTGCGCCCGGCGATATTGTCGGCGACGTTGAGCAGCAGATCCAGATCTTCCTGCCGGCCTTGCCCGTGCTCGATGCGGTTCACCACGCGATACAGCCAGCCGGTGCCTTCGCGGCAGGGCGTGCACTGGCCGCACGATTCCTCGAAATAAAAATACGACAGGCGCAGCAGCGCTTTCACCATGCACACGGTTTCATCC
>JBOIFQ010000329.1:0-2445 GCA_050741655.1 Burkholderiales bacterium
CGTTTAGGGCGCACCAGAAAAGTCACATCGGCGCTGCCCTGCGCCAGCCGTCCGCCGAAATAGCCGCCGACTCCGCCCGCGCCCAGTATCAGAATCTTCATTTTTTAAGATTGCCTCTGACCGCATCGGCCCAGCAGTTGGGTGTTTCAAAAAGACGGATGCGTTCCAAGCGCAAATGATTGCCGTAAGTGTCCTGATACGCCCGATCTAGAATGTGGAACGCTTCCAGCGCCAGATTTTCCGCGGTGGGCGAGGCATCGAGCACCACGGTTTTGTGGCCGGGAATAGAGCGCAGGAATTCGAGCACAACGGTGTCGCCCGCATAAGCCAGAAAAGCATGATCCCAGGCATCCACCAGTTTTTCGCGCGCGATATCGCGCACTTGGGCGAAATCCATCACCATGCCATTGTCCGGCGCGCCTTTTTTTCGGATTACATCGCCGGATAAGGTGATTTCAATCGCGTAACGGTGGCCATGCAGATGCCGGCATTGGCTGTGGTGATCCGGAATGCGGTGCCCGGCATCGAATTCCAGGCGGCGGGTGATGAGCATGCTAAAATTCCATCCTGATTATCAGCGAATTATATCATTCCAGCGCGGCGTCTCATTCAACGGATTGTGATTCATGCCCAGCACGCAAAAACTCAAGATCTCCGACCACAGGCGCGACGTTGCCGGCCTGACTTATGTGTATCCGGTGATTTCGCGGCGCGCGGGCGGCGTGTCGGTGGGCATCAACCTCAATCCCAATAACGCCTGCAACTGGCGCTGCATTTATTGTCAGGTTCCGGAACTGAAGCGCGGCCCGGCGCCGGAAATAGATTTGCAAAAACTAAATGAGGAATTGCGCGGATTCTTGCGCGAGCTGCTGGACGGCGATTTTTTGCAAAAGCATGTTCCAGCACAAGCGCGGCGCATCAACGATATCGCACTCTCCGGCAACGGCGAACCGACCAGTTCGAAACAATTCGCGGCAGTGGTGGATTTAATCGGCCAAGCGCTGGAAGATTTCAAGCTTAAAAATAAAATCAAACTGGTGCTGATCACCAACGGCAGTCTGATGGCGCGCAAAACCGTGCAGGAGGGCCTGGCTCAAATGAAAACGCTGAATGGCGAAGTCTGGTTCAAGCTGGACTCGGCGAGTGCGGCCGGAATGCGCCGCATCAACAGCGTGAAGCGCAGCGCGCGGCAAACGCTCAACAATCTGCGCATCGCCGTCACTTTATGTCCGACCTGGCTGCAAACCTGTGTTTTCGCGCTGGATGGCAAGCCGCCTTCGGCGGCGGAGCAGGCCGCTTATCTCAGGTTTGCCGGTAGCCTGCAAAAGCAGCAGATCGCGGTTCAAGGCGTACTGCTTTATGGTTTGGCGCGCTTATCCATGCAGCCGGAGGCACCACGTTTAAGCGCCTTGCCGCCAAGCTGGCTGGAGGATTTTGCCCGCGTAATTCGCCGCACCGGACTGCAAGTGAGGGTGTCAGCCTAATCTTGTTTTTCCGCGTGCCGCTTTCTTCATTTTATTGTAAAGTCCCGGTTGGGACGCTTTCATGTAGCGGATGATTTGGTAATCCTCTTTTTGGATCTTGTTCACGTCAATTTTCTTGACATGCACCAGGCGCAGCAATTCCTTGACCGGGCGCGGGATATCGCGCCCATTCTCGTAACGTGAGCCGCCGCTTTGGGTGACGCCGATTTTGTTCCAGAACTGCTGTTGGTTGAGTCCCATGCTGCGGCGTAATTGGCGCGGATTGGTGATCTTGTCGTTGAGTTTCATGTTTATTGGTTCCAGATTTAGATTATGTTTAATTTCACATTTTATTTGGCCGCGCTTTCGCGCTAAAGGTAATGTAATTTCTTTTTGCTGTCTGTGCAACTAGCCGTGTAAGCAGCAATCAGGAAAATCACCGGCTTTCCTCGTTTTTTCGCCTGAAATCAGGTAGAATTCCGCGCTTCGATTTTACCCTGTGAAACCGGTATGGCGCTGATTGTACAGAAATACGGCGGGACTTCGGTTGGCAACCCCGAGCGCATCAAGAATGTTGCCCGGCGAGTCGCCCGCTGGAGTGCGCAGGGGCATCAACTGGTGGTCGTGGTTTCCGCCATGAGCGGCGAAACCGACCGCCTGATCAATCTTGCCAAGCAGGTTCAGGCGCAACCCGATGCGCGCGAACTCGACGTCGCGGTTTCCACCGGCGAGCAAGTAACGATTGCGCTGCTGGCGATGGCGCTAATTGAGCTGGGCTTGAAGGCGAAGAGCTATACCGGCGCGCAAGTCAGGATACTCACCAACAACGCTCACACCAAGGCGCGCATACTGAACATAGACGATAATAATATGCGCCGCGACCTGGACGCAGGATATGTCGTTGTCGTGGCCGGATTTCAAGGCGTGGATGAGAAAGGCAATATCACCACGCTGGGGCGCGGTGGTTCGGACACCACGGGAG
>JBOIFQ010000330.1:0-2091 GCA_050741655.1 Burkholderiales bacterium
GCGTTATGCCGCGTGGCCGCGTATTGCGTTCCGGGATTGCCCAAGCCGGCGACGAGTTTCATTTTTTTCCATGCGTAAAACAAAGCCCGCCAGTTCAAATGCAAACTTGGCGGGCTGCATTAACAAACGGCCGCAATTATTTCTTGTCTGCCTTGCCGCTTTCTTTCTTGCCGGTTTCGGGCGCTTTGCCGCCCTCTTTCTTGCCCGTATCGGCGGCGGGAGCGCCTTCTTTCTTCTCGCCACCGGCTGCGGCCGGCGCGCCTTCGGCCGGCGCACCTTCAACTGCCGCGGCCTCGGTCGTAACCAGCGCCGCCACCGGTTCTTCGATCACCAGCGCCTTCGGCACTTGCACCGTCGCCACCACCGCATCGTTGGCGCGCGCCAGCGCGATGGATTCGACGCCATTGGGAAACTTGAGATCGGACAAATGCACCGAGTCGCCGATCTTGAGATTGGCCAGATCAACCTCGATAAACTCGGGCAGATCGTCCGGCAAGCAGGAAATTTCCACTTCGTTCATCACATGGCTGACGATGCCAGCGTCCACTTTAACGCCCGGCGCGATTTCGGCGTTGATGAAGTGCAGCGGCACTTTGATGTGTATCTTCTGGTCCTTGGCGACGCGCTGAAAATCGACATGCATCACCTGCAGCTTGAACGGGTGCATGTGCACGTCGCGCAGCAGCACGCGCTGTTTCTTGCCGTCCACATTCATGCTGAGAATCGAGGCATGAAACGCTTCCTGCTTGAGCAGGTGGTAGAGCGCGGTGTGCTCGAGTTCAATCACCTGCGTCTGTTCTTTTCCGCCGTAGAGTATCCCCGGCACCTTGCCATCACGGCGCAGACGGCGGCTCGCACCCGTACCTTGCACCGAGCGGGATATTGCTGTGACTTCGATTTGCATTTTGTTCTCCAAAAAATTCGTTATCCGCGACCAGATAACGGGTTAAAAAAACTATTCGGCCACTGAGGACAGGAAAATCAATGTTTACCCGGGTTGCCCCGTTTTCGCATTACTCTGTGTTCTCTGTGATCTCCGTGGCCTGATTTTTCATTCCATGAACAACGAACTGACCGAATCCTCGTTGCTGATACGCAGCATGGTTTCCGCCAGCAACTCCGCCACGCTGAGACAGCGAATGCGCTTGCACTTCCTTGCCGCCTCGGTGAGCGGGATGGTGTCGGTCACCACCAATTCATCCAGCACCGAGTTTTCGATGCGCTCCACCGCCTTGCCCGACAACACCGGGTGCGTGGAATACGCCATCACCTTGTCCGCGCCTTGTTCCTTGAGCGCCTGCGCCGCTTCGCACAGCGTGTTGGCGGTATCCACCAAGTCATCCATGATGACGCAGGAGCGGCCTGTGATTTCACCGATGATGTTCATCACCTTGGCCACGTTGGGGCGCGGACGGCGCTTGTCTATGATCGCCAGATCCGCTTCCAGGCGCGTCGCCGCCGCGCGCGCCCTCACCACTCCGCCCACATCGGGCGACACCACCACCAGGTTCTGGTAGTTATGCTTCCAGATATCTCCCAGCAAAATCGGCATGGCGTAAATATTGTCCACCGGAATATCGAAAAAACCCTGGATCTGGTCGGAGTGCAGATCCATGGTGAGCATGCGGTCCACGCCGACGCTGGTCAGCATGTTGGCCACCATCTTGGCGGTAATCGGCACCCGCGCCGAACGCGGCCGGCGGTCCTGCCGCGCATAACCGAAATACGGGATCGCCGCGGTGATGCGTGCGGCCGAGGCGCGCTTGATCGCATCCACCATCACCAGCACTTCCATCAAACTCTCGTTGGGCGGCGAGCAGGTGGATTGCAGCACGAAAACGTCCTTGCCGCGCACGTTTTCCATGATTTCCACCATCACTTCGCCGTCGCTGAAACGGCCCACGCTGGCGCGCCCGAGATGAATGTTCAGATGCTTCACCACCTGCTCGGCGAGCTTGGGGTTGGCGTTGCCGGTGAACACCATCAGACTATCGTATGCCACGCCGCAACTCCCGATTACTGCGTTTAGTCGAATCTGGCTGGGGAGGTAGGGATCGAACCTACGAATGCCGGAATCAAAATCCGGTGCCT
>JBOIFQ010000331.1:0-2033 GCA_050741655.1 Burkholderiales bacterium
AAAACGCGGCTTTTACCATTTTTTTCCAGCGTCAGCGCGTCGCCTTCCACCCGCAGGCTCTCGTCGTAAGGCGAGAGCACGTGTTTTTCCACTCGGCCGGGGCGGCGGTAAAAAAGTTTGCCGGATAGCGTGAGCGGCGCGGTCAATACCGACAGCGTTTTGGTCTCGGTGAAATTCGCGCTGGAAGTTTCCACGCGCGCCATGTCCTGCATCAGCTGCTCCAGGCCCCAGGATTCCTGCGCCATCCCTGATGATGACAACAAAAACAGCATTACACCGGATAAAAATTTAGGCACAGTGTTTTCCGGCGTCCGCCCAGAAATCATAAAAGTTGAACCAGTTATACGGCGCCAGCCGGCAGTAATGCTCCAGCCTTTGCACATAACGCTCCAGCTGCGCGCGCGGATGAGATTCCGCGCCGCTTGCATCCAGCGCCTCGAAATGAATGTCGTAACGCTTGCCGCCGCGATACAACCCGAAGAACAGCACCACCGGCGTGTGCAGAATGGAAGCGAGCAGCAGCGGGCCTTGCGGAAATACCGCCGGCGTCCCCAGAAACCGGCAGCTCAGTGTTTTCTCGCTGTGAAAAATACGGTCGCCCAGCATGCCCACCAGTTCTCCGCGTTCCAGGCATTCCTTCACCCTGAGCAGCGTTTGCGGCTGGCCCGGCGCGATAATGCGCGCGGCGATTTCCGGGTGCAGGGCATGCAGCGCGCGATTGATCTTGCTGGCATTGTCTTCGTGCATCAGCACATTGATGGGAAGTTTTTTTTCGAGCATGCCGTGTGCGCGCAGGATTTCAAAACTGCCCAGATGCGAGCCCAGCAATATGCAGCCCGCCCCCTGCGCGCGCGCCGCTTGCAGCGCTTGCAGCCCGTGTATTTTTAGATCGAAATATTGCTGCCGCCCCGACAGCAGATAAACCCGGTCGTGGATGATGGAAGCAAAAGTAAGGTAATGCCGGAACACTTCGCGCCAGAGCGCCGCGCGTCCGAGCACGCGCCGCAGATAATCACGCGAGGCGCGGCGCGCATGCAGCGAAAACAGCATGAAGTAGCCGCAGATGGGATAGAGCAGCAAGCGCCCGGCGCGGCGTCCGAGCCTGAGCGTGACCCAGATGATGAGCCGCATGGCGGAAAGATTGCCGCGCTCGGCTTGCGTGAGCCAGGCTTCGCTCAAGATTGTTCCTCATAGCGCAGGCTGCCTGATGCAATCAGCGTTACGCCGCGCCTAATGGAGAACCTGACACTATGCGGCGCATCGCCTTGCAGTTCGATGACAAATTTTTCCGCGGGCCGCAGCACGGCGCTGAATTTTACCTGGTCCAGCGCGGTTATTTTCACCGGCTTGCCCGCGGCATGTTGCAGCGCAGCCGCCACTTGACTCAGCAACAGCGCGCCGGGCACCACCGCGTTGCCGGGAAAATGTCCGGCCAGCGCCGCATGCGCGGGACTGATTTCGCCGGGCCACGACGCGTGCATCAACGGGATCGCGAATGAGGCAAGGCCGCGGCCAGCGCCAGCAGATTTTCACGCGGCAGTTTGCCGCTGGCATTGCGCGGCAGGGCCGCCACCACATGCAGCGGGCGCGGCAGAAACACCGGGTCTATGTTTTTTCTGAGTTCGGTGATGATCATTTGCGCGCTCAAACCCGGCGCCACCACGAATGCAGAGAGACGGCCATTGTTCCCGTCCGGCACGAAATACACCGCGTCCATCACACCTGGAATTTTATTCAGCTCGGCGTTGAGCGCCTGCAGGGAAGCGCGCTTGCCGGCGATTTTGACCATATCGCTCAAGCGCCCGTGCAGGCTGAATTCCTGTTCGCCATGCACACTGATCTGGTCGGCCAGCGGCACCGCCCGCGGCACATGCCCGCCTTGCGCCCAGGCCGTGCCGTTTTCATTCCACACCCGCACTCCGTCCACGGCGCGCCAGGTTTCATCGTGCGCCACGCGCCGCAGCGCGATAATGCCGGCTTCGGTGCAGCCATAGACATCGTGCACCGGCGCCTGCCATGAAGCTTCCACCGCG
>JBOIFQ010000332.1:0-3704 GCA_050741655.1 Burkholderiales bacterium
ATGTGAGCCAGGAAGACGAAGTGCAAAAAGCGGTGGCCGAAACCCAGGCGCGGTTGGGCGCGGTGGATATTTTGCTTAATGCCGCCGGCATCTCCTGGGCGGCGCCGGCCCTCGAGCACCCGGCGGAAAAATTGCAGCAGGTGATGGCGGTGAATTTCAACGGTACGTTTTACGCCTGCAAAGCCGTGGCGCCCGGCATGATGAAAAAAGGCTACGGCAAGATCATCAATATTTCATCGGTGGCGGGGCTGGTCGGTGAATTTCCCGAGCAGCTCGACGCGGTGGGCTACAGCGCCAGCAAAGGCGCGGTGATTGCGCTGACGCGCGACCTTGCGGTGAAATGGGGCCGCCACGGGATTCGCGTCAATGCGCTCGCGCCCGGTTATTTCCCCACCAAGATGACGGAGAAAGTAATTCCGCGCATCGTTGCGGCACTCAAAGAAAGAAATCCGCTGGGACGCGCGGGCAAGCCCGGTGAACTGGGTTGCGCCGCATTATTTCTGGCCAGTCGTGCTTCCGATTATGTGAATGGCCATGTGCTGGTGGTGGACGGCGGACAGGTGATCGCCTAGCATCTCGGCCTGCTCGTGACGTTTTGCATCAAGCTGTTAAGGTTTTAATAAATCGAGCGTGCGCGTTTCGCCGTGCTTAATCAAAAAGAAACGCTCCGCTTCCACACCAGCATTGGCGCGCGCTTGCGCCAAATCCCGCGGCGGCTGATCCAGCGCTTCGTCGGACAGCGGAAATGTTCCCCAGTGTATGGCGACCGCATGGCGCGCATGCAAATCTTGGGAGATTTTCACTGCTTCCCCGGGATTGATATGCTGCGCGTGCATGAACCAGCGCGGCTCATAAGCGCCTATCGGCAGCGCGGCCAGATCAAACGGCCCCAGTTTTTTTCCGATATCCTGAAAATCCGGCGAATAGCCGGTGTCGCCGGCGAAGAAAAATCTGAATCGTGGCGCAACAATCGTCCAGCTGCCCCACAGCGTGCGGTTGCGCTGGAACAGCCTGCGCGCGCTCCAGTGCTGCGCCGGAGTGAAATGCACCGTGAGTCCTTTGTAGTCCTGGTGTTCCCACCAATCCATTTCCTCCACGGCCAGAATGCCGCGTGCGGCAAACCATGGCTTCAGACCCAGCGGCACGAAGAAGCGCGGCGGCCCGCCGGCCTGGGCATTGAGCACATCCACGCTGTCCGCGTCGAGATGGTCGTAATGATCATGCGAAATCACTACTATATCTATATGCGGCAGTTCCGCTATGGTCATGGGAACCGGCACCCGGCGTTTTGGTCCGATGAAGCTGAAAGGCGAAGCGCGCTGGCTGAATACCGGATCGGTGAGAATGTTGACGCCATTCAATTGCAGCAGCAGAGTCGAATGGCCGATCCAGGTCAGGGTATTTTGGCTGCGGTTGTTTTTCAGGAAAGCGGTGTCGGGTTTAACCGTTTCAGGAACAGTGTCGCTTGGCGGCACATCTTGCCACAGTCGCTGCCAGCGCCATTTGAGGAAATTGCCGCGCAGCGCTAGTTCATCGGTGTAATTATTGCTGAAGCCCTGCGGCGTATGATGATGCCTGGCCGGATTATAATAAGGGTTCGAATAACAGCCGGCGAGCAGCGCGCAGCCGATTAACAACGTTGTGAGTTTTGCTGGCATGGCAGCGCGCAGTTTACCCGAAGGAGCGGCAATGGCGAAAGCGGAAACAGCGGTGGTGGTGGGAGTGGGGCCGGGGCTGGGCGCGGCGCTGGTGCGGCGCTTCGCGCAAGCCGGAATGAACGTGGCGGCGGTTGCACGCGACAGCGCCAAAATCAAAACACTGTTCCCGCCGGCCGACAAGGTCCAGCTTTACAACTGCGACGCCGCGGATGAGCAGGCGGTGGAAAATCTGTTCGCTCAAACCGGCGCGCCCAGCCTGGTGGTTTATAACGCCGGCGCTTATGTGCGCAAAGGCATTCTGGAAACATCAGTCGAGGAATTCGAGCGCTGCTGGAAAATCGGTTGTCTCGGTGGATTTCTGGTGGCGCGCGCGGCGGCGCGCGCGATGCTCGCGCGTGGCGGCGGCACGATTATTTTTACCGGCGCCACCGCCAGCCTGCGCGGCGGGGCGCTGTTCCACAACCTGGCGGTGGGAAAATTCGGTCTGCGCGCGCTGGCGCAAAGCATGGCGCGCGAATTCCAGCCCCAGGGCATTCATGTCGCGCATGTGGTGATCGACGGCCAGATTAAATCCGCACGTCCGGGTTACGGCGAAGCAGAACGCGGCCAGGACGCCGTGCTCGATCCCGCTGCCATCGCCGAAACTTATTATCAACTGCATATGCAGCCGCGCAACGCCTGGAGTCTGGAACTGGATTTACGCCCGTGGGCGGAAAAATTCTGATGCATGCGAAGTCAGCCTGATTGCAGCTTGATGAGCTTGTCGCGCACCAGATTGATGTGGCCGCGCATGTTGTAAACCTCATCGGTGTAGGCGAGCGGCGTCGGGATGGCGTTGATTTGCTCTTCGATGCGGTCGAGCAAGCGCATCTGCTCCGCGATTTGCTCGTGTGCAGGTTCCTGTTGCAGTTTGCGCTCGATGGCGCGCAGTTCGCCGTAGCGGCGGTAAATGCGTGAGCGCACTCGCCAGCGGAATAGCATGGGTACGATTTTAAACAGAGGTATCAAAATCGTGAGCAGCGGCACCAGCAGCACGATCATGCGGTCCACGAAAGTCGCCACCCAGAACGGCAGATAGCGCTGAAAAAACGGCGGGCCGGATTTGTAAAAGCGCTTGGCGTCGTCGCTTAAGGGATAATCCGTGTCTTTGGGCGAGGGAAATTCGCCGTTGCGCTGGAACAGGCCGGAGCCGCCGTGGATTTCCGCCGCGGCTTGCGCCAGCAAAAACACGATGGCGGGATGCAGGTCGTCGCGCACCACCAGATTGGCCGCGGGCGAAACCAGAGTGACATCGTTGGCCGGAATATTTTTCTGGAAATCCACCACGCCTTGCGGCAGCGTCACTTTGGCAAGAAACGGGTAGCGCCGCGTATAGGCTTCGGCTTGGGCGAAATTCATGAGACGGATGTTTTCCGCATGCAGCAGCTGCTGCACCAGCGCCGATTCCGGCGCAGCGATCAGAAACACCGCATCCACTTTGCCTTGTTGCAGCGCGTCCACCGCATTCTTTCCGCTCAAATCGAGGAGTTCAGTCGGCGTTTCCGCCGCCAGATTGAGCTTGAGCAATTCCCGGCCCAGCCTGCGCGTACCGCTGCCTTCGGGGCCGATGGCGAGGCGCTTGCCTTTAAGTTGGGTTAAGCGATCGAGCACACCGCTGCCGCGATAGAACACCCACAGCGGTTCGTAAAATATGCGGCCAACTGCGAGCAGGCTGGGCGCGTCGTCGGCGATGCCGCCCTGGATGAACCCCGCGTCCACGCCGGAATTTTCGTCGTTTAAGCGCTTCAGGTTTTCCAGCGAGCCGGCGGAAGCGCGCAGCTCCAGTTTCACACCGTCGCGCGCCAGGATGTCGCGGTAGCGCTCGCCAAAAGTTTGATAGGCGCCGCCCTCGGCGCCGGTGATCATGACCACGGTTTTCGGCGGCGCGGGTTGGACGAACTTTGAGGCATACCAGAAACCGGCCAGCGCGATGAGTATTGCCGGAATCAGGATTTTAAGCAGTTCGCGCCGGCTGCCTGGGTCTGGTTTTGGCGGCATGGGGAAGAG
>JBOIFQ010000333.1:0-25826 GCA_050741655.1 Burkholderiales bacterium
GAATATAACTATGCTGCGGAAGCCATTGAGTATCACGTGGATGAATACATCGCCTCACTGGACGATGCTCAAAACCAGTCATGACTTATAAAATCCCGGTGTCAGTTTTGGTGGTCGTCCATACCCCCGATCTGCAAGTGCTGTTGCTTGAGCGCGCCGACCATCCCGGCTATTGGCAATCGGTGACCGGCAGCGTGAACGAAGGCGAGACGCTGGAGCAGACCGCGTTGCGTGAAATCAGGGAAGAAACCGGATTGGACGCCGCGCGCTATCGTTTTACCGACTGGGAAGTTGAAAATGAGTTTGAAATCTTTGCCGAGTGGCGGCACCGCTATCCGCCGGGAGTGAAAACCAATACTGAGAATGTGTTCGGCTTGTTGCTGCCGAAAGCAATACCGGTGACGCTTGCCGCGCGCGAGCATTTAAGTTTTGTCTGGCTGCCGTATCGCGAAGCGGCGGAAAAATGTTTTTCCTGGAGCAATCGCGATGCGATTCTGAAATTGCCGGAATTTGCAGTTCACTAAAGCAGTCATTGCGAGCGAGTGAGCCGCAGCCCAGAGTGCAGCGAAGGGGAAGCAATCTCGATTCGCAAAGCAGATTGCTTCGTCGCAAGAGCGCTCCTCGCAAGGACGGCCTTATGTTGTCATTGCGAGTGAAGCGAAGCAATCTCGGTTTTACATCCAAAGCAGATTGCCACGGCGCAAGACCGCCACGTTGCACTCGCGGCTAAAGCCTCACCGCAATGACAGCAGGAGGATTGCCACGGCGCTAGAGCGCTCACCGCAAAGACGGCAAAAAAACTGTTTTATCGCTGCAATTTATGGCAGAATTTTTTGTCTTAGTGTGATAATGTTGTAGAGAGCGACATTACCATAACGTGTTTATTTTATTTATTTTATTTATATTTTTATATGCCAGCCCACGCGCTAGCTTTTGACGGATTCAGCCAGTTGCAGGATGCCGCCTGCGAGGAACGCATACGCGCGGCGAAAGCGGCGTTGGGCAAGCGCGCGGTGATACTCGGGCATCACTATCAGCGTGCCGATGTGTACCGTCACGCCGATCTGACTGGCGATTCGCTCAAGCTCTCGCGCCTCGCCGCGGAAAGCGAGGCCGATCACATCGTGTTCTGCGGCGTGCACTTCATGGCGGAAGTCGCGGACATTCTCACTTTCGCCAGGCGCACGGTGATTCTGCCGGATATGAACGCCGGCTGTTCGATGGCGGACATGGCGAGCCTCGCCAAGGTCGAGCGCGTATGGCGCGAGTTGTCAGACGTACTCGATCCCGATGCGACCATTACGCCGGTGACGTACATCAACTCCGCCGCCGATCTGAAAGGGTTTTGCGGTGAGCATGGCGGCATCGTTTGCACTTCCAGCAACGCCGGAAAAATTCTCGAATGGGGATTCAGCCGGCGCGCAAAAGCCTTGTTCTTCCCCGACCAGCACCTCGGGCGCTGGAGCGGACACAAGCTGGGCATCCCTCTGGATGAAATGCCGGTGTGGGACCCGGATGAGCCGCTGGGCGGCCTCACGCCGGAGCAAATCAAAAAAGCCAGAATCCTGCTGTGGAAAGGGCATTGCTCGGTGCATCAGATGTTCCAGCCGCAGCATGTGCTGAAATTCCGCAACCAATATCCGGACGGCCTGGTGATTTCGCACCCCGAGTGCAATTTCGAAGTGTGCAGGCAATCGGATTACGTGGGCTCGACCGAAACCATTTTGAAAACCGTGAAAGCAGGGAAGCCCAACACGCGCTGGCTGGTAGGCACCGAATTGAATCTGGTGAATCGTCTGGCGCAGGAAGTGAAGCATGAAGGCAAGATCGTGCAGTTCATGGCGCCCACGGTGTGCATGTGCTCGACCATGGCGCGCATAGATCCGCAGCATCTTGCCTGGTCGCTGGAAAATCTGGCGCAAGGCAAAGTGGTGAACCCGATCCGCGTGCCGCCGCGCGATGCGGAGTTGGCAAGACAGGCGCTTAACCGCATGCTGGAAGTTTCGTAAGCGCAAGCAATCATTAAGTCATTGCGAGCCGAAGGCGAAGTAATCTTGTTCCTGGGATTGCTTCGTTGCAAGAGCGCTCCTCGCAATGACTGCCCGATTGTCTTCGCGAACCCTTCGACCCGTTCGCCCTGAGTTAATCGAAAGGTGAACGAACTCAGGATAAATCCCACGAAGCAATCTCGATTTTCAAGGCAGATTACCGCGACGCTATCGCGTCTCGCAATGACAATTCTTGAAGTCTTCGCGAGCAACGCGAAGCCACCTCGTTCTTGAGATTGCCACGCGGGCCATGCTTTCCCGCAATGACGGCTTAACGCAAAGCATCTAGACACCCTATTTCCCCGGTTGTATCCTCGTGGCAATGGATAAAACCGTCCGCTTTTTTCTGTTGTTTCTTTTTTGTACTTCCGCCTGGGCTGCACCGCAAGTTGAGGTACAGCACGAGGGGAAGGCTATTCATATCGAGGCCAGTCTTAATGTCCCGGTCAGCGTCAAAGTGGCCTGGCAGGTGCTGACCGACTACAATCATCTGGCGGATTTTATCGAGGACATGCGCTTGAGCCGGGTGGTCAGCGCGGCAGGCGAGCCGCTGAAAGTGGAACAAAAAGGCGAGGGCGGCTTGCTGGTATTCCGCTTTCCGGTGGAAGTGGTGCTGGCGATAGAAGAACAGCCGCAGCAGACCATCCGCTTTCAATCCGTGAGCGGCAACGTCAGGAATCTGAGCGGGGAATGGCGTATCACGCCGCAAGCGGGGAGCGTAAATTTATCCTACAGTACGCGCTGCACGCCGGATTTCTGGGTACCGCCGCTTATCGGCGCCTACCTCATGAAAAACGACGTGCGCAACAAAATGAACAACGTGGCGAGAGAGATGCAGCGCCGTGCCGGACTATGATAAGCAAAAAGTGCATTGAGGGACCATGAGCAAAACCCTGCACGTCGCGACCTACAACATCCACAAGGGCTTCTCGCATTTCAACCGGCGCATGATGGTGCACGAGCTGCGCGAACGCCTGCGCGCCATGCACGCCGACGTGGTGTTCCTGCAGGAAGTGCAGGGCAATCACGAGCATCATGCCGCGCGCCACGCCGACTGGCCGCGCACGCCGCAGCATGAATTTCTCGCCGACGCGGTGTGGAGCGATTTCAGCTACGGCAAAAACGCGGTCTACGATGCCGGCCACCACGGCAACGCGATCCTGAGCCGCTACCCCATTGTGGGCTGGGATAATCAGGACATTTCCGCGCATGTGCTGGAAAGACGCGGGCTGCTGCATTGCCAGCTGAAAATCCCCGGCTGGAACGAAGACCTGCATTGCATCAACGTGCATCTGGGTTTGCTGGCGCACTGGCGCCGGCAGCAGCTGCAATCGCTGCGAGCACGCATCGAGGAATTGGTGCCGCTGCACGCGCCGCTCATCATCGCCGGTGATTTCAACGACTGGAGCGGCCGCGCCGGCAAAATCTTCGCCGGCGCGCTGCACCTGCATGAGGTGTTTGAATTCACCCGCGGGCGCCCCGCGCGCAGTTTTCCCTGCGTCATGCCGTTGTTCCGGCTCGACCGCATTTATGTGCGCGGCTTCCGCATCGAGCGCGCGCACGTGCACCGCGGCCGGCCGTGGTCGAAAATCTCCGATCACGCGGCGCTGTCGGCGACCATGATGCGCATTTAAAACCTGCGCCATGCATTTCGCCGCGGGCAACCGGCTCACCCTGCTGCACAACGGCGCCGAATACTTTCCCGCGCTGGAAGCGGCGCTGGACGGCGCTGCGCTCGAAATTTTTCTCGAAACCTATATTTTTGAAAACGACGCCAGCGGCCTGCGCATCGCCACGGCCTTGCAGCGTGCGGCGCGGCGCGGCGTGCGGGTGCATGTGATGGTGGACGGTTTCGGCTCGCGCACGCTGCCGCCAGAGATGATGGCCGCGATGAACGGGGCGGGAGTGCAGGTGCTGGTGTTCCGCCCGGAAGTGCTGAGTTTCAAATTCAGACGCCGGCGGTTGCGGCGCATGCACCGCAAAATCGTGGTGATTGACGGCAAAACCGCATTTATCGGCGGCATCAACATCATCGACGACATGCATACCCCCAAGCACACGCCGCCGCGTTTCGATTACGCAGTGAAAATCGAAGGCCCGCTGTTGCGTGACATTCATGCTGCCGCCAAGGATTTATGGGAACGCGCGGCGTGGACGCATTTCAAGCGCGAGTGGCGCTATAGCACAACCTTGTGGGTGGAGAAAGACCCGCACGGCGAACAGCGCGCGGCACTGGTGGTGCGCGACAATGTCAATCACCGGCGCGATATCGAGCAGGCGTATCTCAAAGCGATTCAGGCCGCGCGCGAAGAAGTCATTATCGCCAATGCCTATTTTTTGCCGGGCCGCCATTTCCGCCGTGCGCTGGTGCACGCTGTCCGCCGCGGCGTGCGCGTGAAGCTGTTGCTGCAAGGCCGCGTCGAATATGTTCTGCTGCATTATGCCTCGCGCGCGCTGTACGGCAATCTGCTCGACGCCGGAGTGGAGATTTACGAATACCACAAGAGTTTCATGCACGCCAAGGTGGCGGTGGCGGACGGCGATTGGGCGACCGTGGGTTCTTCCAATATCGATCCGTTCAGCCTGTTGCTGGCGCATGAGGCGAATGTGGTGGTGCAGGATGAAAAATTCGCGGGCGAATTGCGACTAAGCCTGCTGCAGGCGATAAAAAACGGCGCTACTCTAGTGGCGCGCGAACGCTGGGCGCAGCAACCGCGGACGCGGCGCGTGCTGGTCTGGGTTTGCTACGGTGTGGTACGTTTTCTCGCCGGCATGTTTGGGTATGGGAGGGAACAGGAACTCAAACCGCGCCGCTAGCAGCTTGATGCAGAACCACTGCGCGACCGATCTTCGGTACTGCTTATTTAATCAACGCGAGCAATTCGCTGAATTCCGGCGTGGCGGCGCGTTCCAGCCATTCGAACACCACCATTTCGGTGGTGACGACGGGAATTCCGGCGGCGCGCAATCGCTGCATGCCGGCGGCGTGGTTTTCCGGTGTGCGCGAAGTACTGGCGTCCTGCACCACATAAGGTTGGTAACCCGCCTGTTTCAATCCCATGGCGGTTTGCAATACGCAAATATGCGCTTCCATGCCGCTCACCACCACTTGATGGCGCTGCAGCGCGCTCATGCGTGCCATGCATTCCGCTTCGTCGGTGCAGGCGAAATGAATTTTTTGCATGCAGGCTGCGGCCGGCGCCAGCGCCGCGATTTCCGGTAGCGTGGGCCCCAGGCCTTTTTTGTAATGCTCGGAAATCAGCACCGGCACTTCGAGCCGCGCCGCCGATTTCATCAGGATGGAGATATTTTTTAGCGTACGCTCGCGCTCCGACATCGCCGCCGCGAGCTTGGTGTGCGCGTCCACCACCAGTAAAAAAGACTGCCGGCGATTAATGCGCATGCGCTGGTTAAATTATTTGACAGCGCCGGCCGGCGCGGTGTTTTCCGGCGTTTCGCAGCCGCTGGTGCAGCAGCGGCCGGGTTGCGCGTTTACTTTTCTGCCGTCATTCAACAATCCGCGCTCCAGCAATTTCTCCACCAGCGCGGTTTTTTCCTGCAGCGGGTAATTGCGGTAAATTTCCATTTTCATCGCTTCCGGCGAGCCGCCGCCGTGCAGGCTGATGAGCGAATACCAGCCGGCGGTGTTGGAAGCGGTGAGATCTTCCATCAGCCGCGCCACTTCCTTGCGCTGCTCAACCGGAATGTCGGAGCGTGCCGCCAGCACCGCGTTCAAATCGGCGGCGGTGGCGGGATTGTGGTCTTCCTCGGGGCCGGGGAGCGCCACCACCAGTCCGCCCGAGACATGATGCGCGAGGCGCTGCATGTCGTAGATTTGGGTGGCGAGCAAGAGCTTGCCGATATTGGCGTAAACCGGTTCGGGCTGGATATTGCCGGACGCATCCTTGACGCCATAAGCCGAAGCCGCCACGCCGCAGGCGAAGAAACCCTCGGTGATTTTAATCAGATCCACCAGCGCATCGCGTAAATGCGGTTTGTCCTCGGGCGCGAGGCCGTTGGCTTCGCACATCAGCACGCCGGCGCCGATCAGCAAATCGCCGAAACCGGCGCGTGCCGCGATGCAGCTGTGGCGGTGATGGGTGGCGTAAGTGGTGGTCAAGAATCCGCTGTGCAGCCATTCGCCGCACAGGAAAATCCGCTCGTGCGGCACGAACACTTTGTTGAAAATCACCACCGCCACCGATTGCCCGTAACGCGCGCTGAATTTGGCGCAGGCTTCGCCGGGACGCCCCGCCGGGCGCGACACGATGGTGATGCCGGGCGCATCCACCGGCAGCGCGCAGGCGAGCGCGAAATCGCGATCGAGCTCGGTCATGCTGCGGCAGGGCATCACCAGAAATTCATGCACGTAAGGCGCGGCGGTGACGATCGCCTTGGTGCCGGAGATCACGATGCCATCCTTGCGGCGCTCGACGATATGCACATAGACATCGGGATTGTCCTGCTGATAAGGGCGCAGCGAGCGGTCGCCTTTGGCATCGGTCATCGCTACCGCGCAGGTCAAATCTTCGTCCTGCACTTTATGCAGATAATTGAGCAGGCGCTGGTGATAATCGGTGCCGCGGTCGGCATCGATGCGGTGCGTGGCCTGATACAGCGCATTCAGCGCATCGCCGCTGAGATAACGCTGCGCGCAGCCGGTTTGCTGGCACAGGATGCGCACCGCTTCCAGCTTGTTGAGCAGATCATCGGTGCTGTGGTTGATATGCAGCATGCGGTTGACCGGCTTGCCGCTGGTATGTTGCGTGGCCACCATGCGCTTGCGCAAATCCTCGCGCAGCGCGTAATCGTAAGTGAGGGCTATGGCGTTGATGCCCGGCATCAGCTGCGCGTCATCGGCCACCGATTCGACCTGGCGGCCGTTGACATAGACGGTGGGGTGATAGCGCCGCAGCGATTCGCGGTAATCTCCGGAGGACATGAACATGACATATCTTTCTCGAAACTTCGACGGTTTCAATTTTGAGCTTGCGCGGCAAGGGTGTCAATGAACCCGCTCGCCGTAGGCCGTTCGTCTTGAGCTTGTCGAAGGAGAACGGCCGTTCATGGTTCGATGCTTCGGCAAGCTCAGCATCACCACGAACGATTCCTGATTGACCCGCTACCCGCTCGCCAAGCCGCGCACAGGGTGATAACCTTAACGGCCATGCGCATCACTCATTCCGGCAAACCGCCCAGGAACCGCAACGACTGGAAGACCATAGTCACCCTGCTGCCTTACCTGTGGGAGTTCAAGGGCCGGGTGGTGCTGGCGCTTTCGCTGCTGGTTTGCGCCAAGCTCGCCAATGTCGCGGTGCCGCTGGCGCTCAAGGGCATCGTGGATTCCCTGAGCATCAAGGATGCGTTGATCGCGCTGCCGATCGCACTGCTCGCCGCTTACGGCGTGCTGCGTTTTTCGGCCACGCTGTTCGGCGAACTGCGCGACGCGGTGTTCGCCAAAGTGACGCAACGTGCGATCCGCCGCGTGGCGCTGCGGGTTTTCGACCATCTGCATTCCTTGTCGCTGCGCTTTCATCTGGAGCGCCAGACCGGCGGCGTATCGCGCGACATCGAGCGCGGCAGCCGCGGCGTATCTTTCCTGCTGCAATTCATGCTGTTCAATATTCTTCCCACCTTCGTGGAAATCGCGCTGGTGGCGGGCATACTGCTCATCAATTACGATCCCTGGTTCGCCATCATTACCTTTCTCACGCTCGCCATTTATATCGTGTTCACGCTGGTGGTGACCGAATGGCGCATGGTGTACCGCCGCACCATGAACGATTCAGATTCCAGGGCCAACACGCGCGCCATCGACAGCCTGCTGAATTACGAGACGGTTAAATATTTCGGCAACGAGAACTGGGAAGCGCGCCGTTATGATGAAGGCATGCAGACCTGGGAAACGGCGGCGGTCAAGAACCAGACTTCGCTGGCCGGACTCAACGCCGGGCAATCGGCGATCATCGCGCTCGGCATGACGCTGTTGATGGTGCTCGCCGCCAACGATGTGGTAAAGGGCAGCATGACGCTGGGCGATCTGGTGCTGGTCAACGCCTTCATGCTGCAACTTTATCTGCCGCTCAACTTTCTGGGTTTTGTTTACCGCGAAATCCGCCATTCGCTGGCGGACATGGAAAAAATGTTCAGCCTGCTGGAAGTCAATCTGGAAATTCAGAATGCGCCGGGCGCCGTGGCGCTGGCCGCGGGCGCAGCCACGGTGCATTTCGAGCACGTCAATTTCAGTTACGAGTCCAGGCGCCAGATTCTGTTCGACGTGGATTTCGAGATTGCGCCAGGGAAAACCGTGGCGGTAGTGGGGCACAGCGGTTCCGGCAAATCCACGCTGGCGCGGCTGCTGTTCCGTTTTTACGATGTCGACAACGGATGCATCGCCGTCAACAAGCAGGATATCCGCGGCATCACGCAGCAATCGCTGCGCGCCGCCATCGGCATCGTGCCGCAGGACACGGTGCTGTTCAACGACACGATTTTCTACAACATCAATTACGGCCGGCCACAGGCTTCCCGTGAAGAGGTCATCGAAGCGGCGCAAGCGGCGCATATCCACGATTTCATCGTTACCTTGCCCGACGGCTACGACAGCATGGTGGGCGAGCGCGGACTGAAACTTTCCGGCGGCGAAAAGCAGCGCGTGGCGATTGCGCGCGCGATCCTGAAAAACCCGCGCATCCTGATTTTCGACGAAGCGACCTCGGCGCTCGATTCCAAATCGGAAAAAGCGATACAGGCGGAATTGAAGCGCATCGCCGCCCACCGCACCACGCTGACGATCGCCCATCGCTTGTCCACCATCGTGGATGCCGATCAGATTCTGGTGATGGATCACGGCCGCATCGTCGAACGCGGCACGCACCGCGAACTGCTGGAGCGCCAGGGTGTTTACGCGCACATGTGGGCGTTGCAGCAGCAGGAGGAAGCGCAGCGCGGCGAGCAGGAAATCAGCGCGCCGCAAGCGGTGCGGGTTTGAATTTACACGGGTCGCGGCGATTTTCGCGTCCGCTGGCCGTAGACGATTTTCCGCATGATGGCAAGCCGCTGCCCTAGCCGTTGGCGCAAAGTGGCGTACCCCCCGGCATAAAAATATCAATAAAATCATAATATTGATTATGGATAGAATTAAGCTTGAGATTTAAGTATGCGGCAATTCAATAGGGTTGGCGCTACCCTTAAAATCGAGGTTAAAAATGTGCACTTTGACCTTGATTTTTTTCATTATTGCTGAGAATATTGCGTTAGGCTCGCGCTTGGGCAGGGGGAGCCCTTACGTTTTATAAAGAAAATACAAAACTTTAATGAAGAAAAAATTCCTGATTTTAGTCTGGCTGTGGTGGTCCCCGGCGGTGTTGGCGCAGGATGAAGTAGCGCCGCCTGTGGCGGAACCCGCGGCTCAAGCTTCTGAGCCGGTTGCAACAGCCGAGCCGGCTCTGCTGCAACTGAATCCGGCCAAGCTCGGCCTGCGTTCGTCTGCTGCGCTGGTGATCGACCAGGAACATGAGCAGCCGATTTACGGCAAGAACGTGGACGCGCAAATGCCGATAGCCTCCATCACTAAACTGATGACGGCGATGGTGGTGCTGGATGCACAACTGCCGATGGACGAGCTGGTGATCATCAGCAAGGAAGATGTGGATCATCTGCGCGGCACGCGTTCCCGCCTGACGGTGGGCCTGGCCCTGACGCGCGACGAATTGCTGCAACTGGCGCTGATGGCTTCGGAAAATCGCGCCGCCGCGGCACTGGCGCGCAGTTTTCCAGGCGGCAAGCCGGCCCTGGTCGCTTCGATGAACCGCAAAGCGGCCGCGCTCGGGATGACGCGCACGCATTTCGCCGATCCCACCGGGCTCAACAGCGACAATGTGTCCACCGCGCTGGATTTGGCGAAAATGGTGAAAGCCAGCTATGGCTATCCGCTGATTCGCGAATACACCACCACCTCTTCGCAGCAGATCGCGCTTTACAAAACACGTTACAAAACACGCCGCGTGTCATTTCACAATTCCAACCGCCTGGTGCGCAGCAAGGGCTGGGACATCGGCCTATCCAAGACCGGCTACCTCAGCGACGCCGGGCGCTGTCTGGTGCTGCAAGCCACCATCGCCGGCCAGCCGCTCATCATCGTGCTGCTCGATTCCTGGGGCAAGATGACGCGTATCGCCGATGCCAACCGCATCAAGCGCTGGATTGAAACCAGCATGGTCCGCAGGCAGCGCTCGAGCTAAACGGCGCGAATGAACCCGGCCGCGGGTGAAGCGCTCAGGTTTTATTCCTTTCTCCCGGCGCAAAAAAGTTTCCTCGAGGAAATTCTCGCCGGCCTGGCGCGGCCGCAAAAATATATTCCGGCCAAGTTTTTCTACGACGCGCGCGGCAGCGAATTGTTCGATGCCATCTGCGAACTCCCCGAATATTATCTGACGCGAACGGAAACCGCGCTGATGCAAGCGCATGCGGCGGAAATGGCGCGCGCGCTGGGCCCTGCTTGCCTGCTCATCGAATACGGCAGCGGCGCCAGCCGCAAGACGCGGCTGCTGCTGGATCACCTGGCGCCGCTCGCGTATATGCCGATAGACATCGCCGAGGAGCAATTGCGCGCTTCCGCGCAGGCGCTGGCGCAATCTTATCCCGGCATGCAGGTCTTGGCGGTATGCGCCGATTATTCGCAGCCGCTGAATTTGCCTGCAAGCGATGCGCCAGGAATCCGCCGCAAGGCGGTTTATTTTCCCGGCTCCACCATCGGCAATTTCACGCCTGAAGAAGCCGTGGTTTTTCTCAGGCAGGCAAGAACGGCGGCCGGGCCGGGCGGCGCCATGCTGGTGGGCGTGGATTTGAAAAAACCGAACGCCATCCTGCATGCAGCCTACAACGATGCGCAAGGCGTGACCGCGCAATTCAATCTTAATCTGCTCACGCGCATCAACCGCGAGCTGGGCGGCGATTTCAATCCGGAGCATTTCCGGCATCAGGCGTTCCATAACGAAACGGCGGGGCGCATAGAGATGCATCTGCAAAGCCTGCGCGCGCAACAAGTGACGATACAAGGCCGCAGACTTGTTTTCCGCGCCGGGGAAACCATACACACCGAGAATTCATATAAATATTCGGTGGCGGAGTTTCAGGATATGGCAAGGCAAGCGGGATTCGCGCCGCGCCGGGTGTGGAGCGACGCGCAGCAATATTTCGCCGTGCATTATCTGACCGTGGAATAGCGCGGCGGCCGGGATGCCCCGTGCTATGATGGATTTCGTAGCTAATTTTTCTTGCGTAAACTCATGCGTGTCGGACTTTTCGTGACTTGCCTCGTGGACCTGATGCGCCCGCGCATCGGGTTTGCGGCGCTGCAACTGCTCGAGGCCGCGGGTTGCGAAGTCATCGTCCCCGCGGCGCAAACCTGCTGCGGCCAGCCCGGCTACAATTCCGGCCACCGCGCTTGCGCGCAGGCGCTGGCGCGCAAATTCCTGCAGGAATTTTCCAATTGTGATTACGTGGTGGCGCCTTCCGGTTCCTGTGCCGGCATGGTGCGCGTGCATTATGCAGATTTGTTTGCAGACCAGCCTGGATTGCAAAAACAAGCGCAGGCACTGGCGCAACGCACCTATGAACTCAGCGATTTTCTGGTCAATGTGGTGAAACTGGAAAAACCGCAGTGCACGCTCGCTGCGCGCGTCACTTATCACGACAGCTGCTCCGGGTTGCGCGAACTGGGCGTGAAACAACAGCCGCGCGCGCTGCTCGCCAAAATGCCGGGAGTGCGGCTCGAGGAAATGCCAGACTGCGAAGCCTGCTGTGGGTTCGGCGGCGCCTTCGCGATCAAATTCGGCGAGATTTCCACGCGGCTGGCCGACAACAAATGCCACGCCATCGAGGCTAGCGGTGCGGATGCGGTGGTGCTGGGCGATCTCGGCTGCATGCTGAATATCGAAGGCAGGCTGCGCCGCCGCGGCAATCAGAAAATCCGCGTGCTGCATGTGGCGGAAGTGCTGGCGGGGATAAATGAAACGTGAAAGTGAAGAAGTGAACGGGTGAACAAGTGAATAAGTGAAGAGGTGAATAAAACCTTCTCACTATTTACCGTTAGTCATTCACAAAAATTTTTGGAGAAAATTCAGTGCAAGTCACGTCCATGCATTTCAAGGCGCGCGCCGGTGAAAAGCTGCAGGACAAGCGCTTGCAGCAGGCGCTGCTGAAGGCGCAGGGCAAGTTTGTTCGCGCGCGCGCGGCCGCCCTGCGCGAGCAGGGGGACTACGAAGCGCTGCGCGATGCCGCCGCGGCGATCCGCGACCGCGTGATACGCGATCTCGATGTTTATCTCGAACAATTCGAGCAGGCGGCCACTGTGCGCGGAGCGGTGGTGCACTGGGCGGAGACCACGCAGGAAGCGAACCGCCTGGTTTGCGCCATCGCCAAACAGCATGGCGTAAAAAAAGCGGTGAAATCCAAATCCATGGTGAGCGAGGAATGCGCGTTGAACGACGCACTGCAAAACGCCGGGGTCGAGACAGTGGAAACCGATCTGGGCGAATACATTCTGCAGCTCGCCCACGAACCGCCTTCGCATATCGTGGCGCCGGTGGTGCATAAGAGCAAGGACGAGATTTCCGATTTATTCGAGCAGCACCATAAAACGCCGCGCAAGACCGGCATTCCCGAACTCTGCCGCGAGGCGCGCGAAGTGCTGCGCCCGCATTTTCTTTCCGCCGATATGGGGATTTCGGGCGCAAATTTTTTGATTGCCGAAACCGGCTCGACCCTGATCGTCACCAACGAAGGCAACGGCCGCCTGGCGACCACGCTGCCGCGCGTGCATGTGGCGATTACCGGCATCGAAAAAATCGTGCCCACGCTGGAAGATATCGCGACCCTGCTGCGCTTGCTGCCGCGCTCGGCCACCGGCCAGGCCATCACCAATTATGTCTCGATCAACAGCGGCGTGCGCGGTGAGCGCGAGAGCGACGGGCCACAGCATTTTCATATCGTGCTGGTGGATGCGGGGCGCACCAAACTGCTGGGCGGTGCGTTGCAGGCAATGCTGCGCTGCATCCGCTGCGGCGCGTGCATGAATCACTGCCCGGTGTATCAAAACGTCGGCGGCCACGCTTACGGCTGGGTGTATCCCGGCCCCATGGGTTCGGTGCTGACACCGGTTTACGCCGGATTGGAAAACGCGCTGGATCTGCCCCAGGCTTCGACGCTGTGCGGCGAATGCGCCGTGGTGTGCCCGGTAAAAATTCCGCTGCCGGATCTGATGCGCACGCTGCGCGAGCAGCAAATGGAACAGCATTTGCGCCCGTGGACGGAACGCTGCGCCTTAACCATCTGGGCATGGGCGGCATTGCACCCCGCCGTTTACGCCCTGCTGACCGGCAGCGCCGCGCGCATCTTGAAATGGCTGGGAGGCGAGGAAAAATTATTGCATTATCTGCCGGGAGGGTGGACCGGCGGGCGCGACCTGCCCGCGCCGCAGGGCAAAACTTTTCGCCAGCTTTATGCGGCGCGCAAACGCGGAGCTTGATCATGGTTTTCCCAGGCAAGGGATACAACGAAATCAAAATCGGCGACAGCTTCAATTCCGCGTTGACGATTACCGAAACGCATTTAGTTCAGTTCGCGGGCCTGATAGCTGATTTCAATCCGCTGCACGTCAATCAGACTTTCGCCGGAGAATCGCGTTTCGGCAGCCGCATCCTGCACGGGGTCGCCACCAGCGCCATCATGGGCGGCCCGGTGGGAATGTATTTTGCCGGCACGGCGATCGCCTATCTCGAGCACAACTGCCGTTTTCTCGCGCCGGTGCGCGCCGGCGACACTTTGACCATCACCTGGACCGTCACGCAAAAACTCGACAAACCGGATCACGGCGGCGGCCTGGTGGCGCTCGCCGGAGTCTGCCGCAATCAGGACAATGTCATAGTGGCGGAAGCGGACGGGAAGATGCTGGTTAAAAACAACCGGTCATAGTTTATTGCGTTTTTCTTCCTCGCGCAGCCGCAGCAAGCGCCGCTGCACCTTGCCGGTGGTGGTCATGGGCAGCTGGTCCATGAATTCGATTTCCCTGGGGTATTCGTAAGGCGCGAGCCGGCCGCGCACATGATTTTGTATTTCCATTTCCAGTTGCGGCGAAGCAGAGTATCCGGCGCTGAGCACGATGAAAGCCTTGACGATGGCGCCGCGCTCGGCATCCGGTTTGCCGATGACCGCCGCATTGGCTACCGCCGGATGCTTGACCAGGCAGTTCTCGATTTCCGCCGGGCCGATACGGTAGCCCGCGCTCTTGAACATGTCGTCCGCGCGCCCCTGGTACCAGAGATAACTTTCCTCATCCATTTTGGCCAGATCGCCGGTACGGCACCAGTCGCCGCTGAATTTTCCGGCGGTGGCGGCGGGATTTTTCCAGTATTCGAGAAAGAACACCGGATTGCCCACATGGTGCACCGCGATTTCTCCCACCTCGCCGCGCGGCAGTTCGCGCCCGTCGTCGTCAATCACCGCCACGCGATGGCCGGGATAGGGACGCCCCATCGAGCCCGGTTTCACCGGCCACAGGCTGGCGCAGTTGCCCACCACGTAATTGATTTCGGTTTGGCCGAACATTTCGTTGATGGTGATGCCCAGCGCCTGTTTGGCCCATTCCAGCACGGTCTCGCCCAGCGGTTCGCCGGCGCTCATGATGCTGCGCAGATTCAAAGCGTAGCGCGGGCGCGGTGCGGGCACCGTTTTCATCATCAGCTTCAACGCGGTGGGAAAAAGAAAACTGTTGCGGATAACGTATTTTTCCAGCAGGTAAAACGCTTTTTCCGCATCGAAGCGCCCGCGATAGCCGAGAATCGGATAGCCGTAATACCAGGTGGGAAGCAGGGCATCCATCAATCCTCCGGTCCAGGCCCAGTCGGCGGGCGACCAGAACATGTCTCCCGGCTGCGGAAAAAAATCATGCGAGCAAGCAAAGCCCGGCAGATTCCCCAGCAAACTGCGCTGCGCCGCCAGCGCGCCTTTGGGCGGGCCGGTGGTGCCGCTGGTGTAAATTATCAACGCCGCATCATCAGCGGCGCTATCCACGCCAGTGAAATGACGGCTGGCTTTTTCCAGCAGCCGCTCCCATTCCAGCGTGCCGCTCTCGCGTGCGCCGGCGACGCCGATGACATGCTTCAATTGCGGTATTTGAGCGCGGATTTCCCATAGCTTGGGCAAAGTGGTTTCATCCACCAGTGCCACGCAGGCGCCGCTGTTGTCGAGCCGGTATTGCAGCGCATCGGCGCCGAACAGATGCGACAGCGGCAGCGCGATGGCGCCCATCTGATAGCAGGCGATATGCGCGATGGCGGTTTCCGGCCGCTGCGGCAGAATGATGGCGACGCGATCGCCGCGCGCCACGCCCAGAGCCGCGAGCGCATTGCTCAGGCGGTTGGCTTGCTGCTGGATATCCCAGAATGTATATGCGGCGCTGCGGCCGGCTTCGTCCTCGTAATAAAGCGCGAAGCGGTGGCGCTCCTGCGCATGACGGCCGCAGCACGCCCAGGCGATATTAAAGCGCGCCGGCACCTGCCAGCGGAAGTTAGCGATCAATTCTTCGTAGCTGGCGGCTTTTTGCATTTGCTCGAACATCTTACTCCCGCGGTGCGCGCGAATCGTGATTACGATTGGAGTATAATTCTTGTTGTGAAATCCTGCCCTACCTTTCTGTTCCGGAACCGGCCATGACCAACCTGAATGTCAATGTGAGCCCAGTGCAACTGTGGATCAACGGCGCTTATCAATCCAGCAACAGCGAGCGCTGGGGCGAAGTGACCAACCCCGCCACCGGCGAGGTGACGCGCAAAGTGCCGCTGGGTTGCGCCGCAGATATTGACGCCGCGGTGCGTGCCGGCAACCAAGCGTTTCCCGCCTGGCGCGAAACACCGCCACTGCGCCGCGCGCGCATCATGATGCGTTTTTTGCAGTTGCTGGAAAAAAACCGCGATGAGTTGGCGATGCTGGCGAGCGCGGAGCACGGCAAGACTTTGTCCGATGCCGCCGGTTCGATGCAGCGCGGCATGGAAGTGGTGGAATTCGCCTGCGGCATTCCGCATCTGCTCAAGGGCGAGCACGCGGAGAATGTCGGCGCGGGAGTGGATTGCTATTCGCTCAAGCAGCCGCTGGGCGTATGCGCGGGCATCACGCCGTTTAATTTTCCGGTGATGGTGCCGCTGTGGATGTTTCCGCTGGCGATTGCGTGCGGCAATACTTTCATATTGAAGCCTTCGGAAAAAGTGCCGTCGGCGAGCCTGCGCATGGCGGAATTATTCAAGCAAGCGGGTTTGCCGGACGGCGTATTCAACGTGGTGCACGGCGACGGAGAAGCAGTGGACGCGATGTTGCAGCACCCCGGCATCGCCGCGGTTTCTTTTGTCGGCTCCACTCCTGTGGCCAAACATATCTATGAAACCTGCGCCCGCAACGGCAAGCGCGTGCAGGCCTTGGGCGGTGCGAAAAATCACGCGGTGGTGTTGCCCGATGCCGATCTCGAATTCGCAGCGGAGTCTTTGATCGGCGCCGCTTATGGTTCGGCGGGCGAGCGCTGCATGGCGATTTCGGCGGTGGTGGCGGTGGGCGCTGCCGGCGACCCGCTGGTGGCCAAACTGCGCGACAAAGCGGCCAGACTCAAAGTAGGGCCGGGTAATGTCGAAGGAATGGAAATGGGCCCGCTGGTGACGCGCGCACATCGCGATAAAGTGAAAAGTTACGTGGATACGGGCGAAAAAGAAGGCGCAAAGCTGGTGCTGGATGGACGCGGCTTAAAGCTGGCCGGTTTCGAAAACGGTTTTTACCTCGGCCCCACGCTGTTCGATCAGGTCACGCCGCAAATGACCATTTACCGCGACGAAATCTTCGGGCCGGTGTTGATCGTATTGCGCGTGCCGGATTTTGACGATGCCATCCGTCTCGTCAACCGCAATCCCTACGCCAACGGCACCGCGCTGTTCACGCGCTCGGGCGCTCTGGCGCGGCGCTTCCAGCATGAAATCGAAGTCGGCATGGTCGGCATCAACGTGCCGATCCCGGTGCCGATGGCGTTCTTCTCTTTCGGCGGCTGGAAAAATTCGCTGTTCGGCGATTTGCATGTGCACGGCGCGGAGGGCGTGAAATTTTACACTCGCACCAAAGTCATCACCGGACGCTGGCCGGAGCAGGCGGAAAAATCCAAACTGGATATGCCCACTCACGGATGAGCGCGCGCGAGAATATCATCGGCCGCATCCGCGCCGCGCTCGGCAAGAGCGCGGATCCGGCGCGCAATGCCGCCGTCAAAACCAATATTCAACTGCATGCGCCGGGCCCGCGGCCGCAAGCACAGTGGAATTTGCTTGAGCGTTTCCGCGAGCGGGCGCTGAACCTGTCCAGCAGCGTGGACGAAATTTCCGCGCTGGAACAATTGCCGCAAGCCGTGGCGCGCTATCTGCGCGAAAAAAACCTGCCGCCGCAAGCGGTATGCTGGCCGGAATTTTCCGCGCTGGACTGGGCGGCGCAAGGCATCAGCGTGGCCGCGCGCGCCGCGCAGGGAAATGACGCTGTAGGAATCACCGCTGCATTCTGCGCTATCGCCGAAACCGGCTCGCTGGTGCTGCTCTCGGGGAAGGACACGCCTGCCGCCACCAGTCTGTTGCCGGAGACGCATATCGCGGTGGTCAAGGCGGAACGCATCGTGATAGACATGGAACAAACCTGGGGCTTGCTGCGCAGCGAGCGGGCAGAAGTCCCGCGCGCAATTAATTTTGTATCGGGACCCTCAAGGACCGCTGATATTGAACAGACAGTGACTCTCGGCGCGCATGGACCCTATCGTGTACACATCGTACTTATAGCTTGAGGGTCATGCGCCCCTTCCCGCTTAAGGCCCGCCGACTCGGCGTTGGCGGAGCCATCCGGGGCGGGAGGCGGGCCAATGGCGCGCTCCCCGCAAACAGCTGGCTTTGCCAGTAACGTGTCCGCGCGCCTTGCGCAAACCCTCATCCTGACCTTCTCCCGCAGGGAGAAGGAACGAACGCCCCCTCTCCCGCGTACGGGAGAGGGATGGGGTGAGGGTATCATCGCAACGCCGCAAGAAATTCCGGTTGCCTGAAAAAACAGCCGCCGGGTATAATCTTCCAGTCTTCCAGATCCTGTCTCTTGCGCGGTGAAGTTTTCACTCTTCACACCGCATCCGTTGTTTCACTATACCGTTCAATCACCATGCCCGAGTTTGATTTTCTGCCAACTCTGCCTCTTGCACTCACGCCGCCGGTTTTGTTCGGCGTGCTGTTGCTGGCGGGTCTGCTCGGCGGCGAAGTGGCGCGCCGCATTTTATTTCTGCCGCGCATCGTCGGTTATGTGCTGGCCGGAATACTGTTCGGCGCGGCAGGGCTGGGACTCCTGAGTCCGGGGCTGATTCAGCAAAATCGGGTATTTCTGGATATTTCGCTGGGGTTGATTTTGTTTGAGCTGGGACGCCGCCTTGATTATCAATGGTTGCGCCGCAACCGCTGGCTTTTCGCCACTGCCACCGCGGAAAGCCTGTTTTCATTCTGGGCGATCTATCTGGGAATGCGCTATTTCGACTATCAGCCGCTCCTCGCCGCGCTCGCCGCCGCCATCGGCATCGCCACCTCGCCGGCGGTGGTGCTGCTGGTGGCGCACGAATTGCGCGCCGAGGGCCAGCTTACCGAACGCATGCAGCTGCTCACCGCCGTCAACAGCGTGTTCGCTTTCTTTTGCGTGACCCTGCTGCTGCCGTTTCTGCATCTGGAGTACCACGCCAGCTGGACCGATACACTGTTGCAGCCGCTTTATATTCTGCTGGGGTCGTTGTTGATGGGACTGGGAATGAGTTTTCTGGTGTTGTGTTTCGCGAGCTGGCTGGGAAAACGCGAAGACCGGCAGTTCATCATGTTGGTGAGCATGATCGTGCTTAGCGTGGGCTTGACGCGCTTGTTCAATCTTTCGGTGCTGGTGACGCTGCTCACGATGGGGATACTGGCGCGCAATCTGGATTTCAGGCACAAACTGATGGCGGTGCAATTCGGCCACGGCGGACAATTGTTTTTCGTGGTGCTGTTCGTGCTGGCCGGCGCCAGCCTGCGCTTCGACGCCCTGCCTCAGGTGTGGGCGGTGGTGGCGGCCTATATCGTGCTGCGCTTTCTCGGCAAGGCGCTGGCGATAATGCTGTTCGGACGTTTCAGCGGTCTGCGCTCCGGCGCCGCGGGCCTGCTCAGCATTGCCTTGCTGCCGATGTCGGGGCTCGCCATCGTCATGGTGCAGGAGACGGCACTGCTGTATCCTGAATTCGGCGCCCAGCTTTCGGCGGTGGTGCTATCCGCGGTGGCGATACTCGAACTCATCGGTCCGCTTGCGACGCAATTCGCGCTGAAGCAGGCCGGCGAAGCCGAACCTGCGGCGGGCAAACAGTAGTGATGCCGCTCGATTTCAAATCTTCGCAGGCGCTCACCCTCGGCGTTGAGCTCGAGCTGCAACTGCTCAAGGCGCATGATTTCAATCTGGCGCGCGACGCGGAAGATTTGCTCGCGCGCATGCGCAAGGTCAAGCATCCCGGCGCGGTCAAGCCCGAAATCACCGAGAGCATGATCGAGCTGAATAGCGGGATTCATGCGGGTTATGCCACGCTGGCGGACGAGTTGCGGACTTTGCGCAACGTAGTGGCGCGCGAAGCGGAGCAGCTCAACTTGCGCATCGCCGGCGGCGGCTCGCACCCGTTTCATGTATGGAGCGAGCGCCGCATTTATCCCACCGAGCGCTTCAAGCACCTGCTCAATCTCTACGGCTATCTCGCCAAACAGTTCCCGGTGTTCGGCCAGCATATCCATATCGGCTGCGCCAGCGGCGATGATGCGATTTATCTCACGCACATGTTGTCGCGCCACATTCCACATTTCATCGCGCTGTCCGCCTCGTCGCCGTTTTACCAGGGCGAAGACACCAGTTTCGCTTCCTCGCGGCTCAACGCCATCAGCGCCTTTCCCTTGAGCGGGACGCTGCCTCTGGTGCAAGACTGGAATGAATTCAACACTTATTACGAACGCATGCGGCACTTTAAAATCGTCGAGAGCATGAAGGATTTTTACTGGGACATCCGGCCCAAGCCGGAATACGGAACGGTGGAAATCCGTATTTGCGACACGCCGCTGACGGTGGACAAAGCGGCGCTGCTGGCGGCATTTGCCCAGGCGCTGGCGCGTTATTATTTGAACCAGCGCCCGCGCGGGCTCACGCCCAATCTGTATCTGGTTTACAACAGCAATCGCTTCCAGGCCTGCCGTTTCGGCTTCGGCGCGGACTTCATCAACCCTTATGACGAAAGTCACGCCAATCTGCGCGAAGATTTGATTATGATGCTGAAATTGCTGGCGCCGCACGCCGAAGCGCTGGAGAGTGCCGCTGCGCTTCAGCAATTGCTCGACGAGGCCGCGGCGAGCCGCAACGATGCGGCCTGGCTGCGCGCGCAGTACAGGAAAACCGGCTCGCTCAACGACGTCGCACGCCTGCAAAGCGACTTGTGGATGGGAAAAACAACAAACGGGAAAGGAATGTGACTCATATTGCAAACGGGGTGTTCGGCGTTCCGCTTGATTTCATTCTGTTCGGCGTGACATTGCTGGGCGTGGCGCTGTTCCACCGCCACACGCTGGTCGTGGCGCTCGCCGGTCTTGCCGTCATCAGCGGCTACAAAATCCTGTTCACCGGTTTTCGGCAAGGCGCGGGTTTCAGCGGATGGGTTTTGCATCTTGAGCACGAGTGGGTGATCCTCACCAATCTTTTGCTGCTGCTGCTGGGTTTTGCCCTGCTGTCGAAACATTTCGAGGAAAGCCAGATACCTGCCGAACTGCCGAAATTCCTGCCGGATGACTGGAAAGGCGGCTTCATGCTGCTGGCCATCGTATTCGTGCTATCGAGCTTTCTCGACAACATCGCGGCCGCGATTATCGGCGGCACCATGGCCAAAGTGGTGTTCCGCGGCAAGGTGCATATCGGCTATCTGGCGGCAATTGTAGCGGCCTCCAACGCGGGCGGCGCCGGCAGCGTGGTGGGCGATACCACCACCACCATGATGTGGATAGATGGCGTGAGCCCGCTGCAGGTTCTGGAAGCCTATGTGGCTTCAAGTGTCGCGCTGTTTATTTTCGGCATTCCCGCCGCGTATCAGCAACAGCGCTATTCGCCGATCACCAAGGATGCGCCGGCGGCGATACACGTGGATTGGACCCGCGTCGGCATCGTGACTTTCATTTTGCTGGCGGCCATCGCCACCAATGTGGTGATCAACCTGCGCTTCAGTCATCTTGCCGATTCTTTTCCGTTCATCGGCGCCGGCGTGTGGGTGGCGATAATGCTTAGCACGCGGGTACGCCGTCCCGCCTGGGGTTTGCTGCCCGAGGCGTTTAAAGGCAGTGTGTTTCTTTTGTCGCTGGTGCTGTGCGCCTCGATGATGCCGGTGGAAAAACTGCCCGCGGCATCCTGGTACTCGGCGCTGGGGTTGGGATTTGTCTCCGCGGTGTTCGACAATATTCCGCTTACCGCGCTGGCGCTGAAACAGGGCGGCTACGATTGGGGATTTCTCGCTTATGCCGTGGGTTTCGGCGGCTCGATGATCTGGTTCGGCTCGTCCGCCGGTGTCGCGCTTTCTAATTCTTTTCCCGAGGCCAAATCTGTAGTCGCCTGGTTGCGGCACGGCTGGTACATTGCCCTGGCGTATGTGATTGGTTTCGCGGTCCTGCTGCTGGTTCTGGATTGGCATCCCGAACCCAAACACAACAAGCATGCCGGGTTGGAAATACCGGCAGCAGCGCTAATCAGCAGTTAAACTCAGTCCAGGGAACCGACGCTCTTTGTGATTGATTTTAACGTGAGCGGAGTATAGGATGAAAAGAATGAGAGAGCAGGCTTACGTTTACGTCAACTCTTCTCATCCAGTTAAGCTATTAAGAATGGGACAAGCCCAAGCTTGCCTATCTCGACCAAAAATATAGGAGGAGTTCATGAGCAAGAAACAAGGTGCGGTTTCCGCCGCTCAATCTGAAACAACCCGCCGCAAATTCCTGAAAAGCGCCGTAGCCGCCACCACCGGTGCGGCGATCACCGGTTTCCCTATGATCTCGGTAGCCCAGTCTCCCATTGTCATCAAGATGCAGGGTGCCTGGAGCGCTACCGATATCTTCAATGAGTTTGCCCAGGAATTCGTCACGCGCGTCAATGAGATGGCGGGTGGACGGCTGCGCATCGACTACCTGATCGCTGGCGCGGTGGTAAAGGCCTTCGAAGTGACCGACGCGGTGAGCAAGGGCGTGGTCGACGCAGGGCACACCGTACCGGTGTACTGGTACGGCAAGTCGAAAGTCGCTTCCTTGTTCGGCTCCGGCCCGATCAACGGTATGGATGCATTCCAGACGCTCTCCTGGATCTACCGTGGCGGCGGTCTCGAACTGTATCAGGAGCTGCTGCAGAAGATCGGGCTTAACTATGTCGGTTTCTTCGCGATGCCTATGCCTACCCAGCCTCTTGGCTGGTTCAAGAAGCCGATCACCGACGCCAGTCAGCTCAAGGGACTCAAGTACCGCACCGTGGGTCTCGCGGCGGACCTGTTCCAGGAAATGGGCGCGAAAGTGACGCAGTTGCCGGGCGGCGAAATCATTCCCGCGCTGGAGCGCGGCGTGATCGATGCGTTCGAGTTCAACAACCCGACCTCGGACCGGCGCTTCGGCTCCGCGGACGTGATCAAGAATTACGAGCTGGGCTCGTTCCACCAGGCGATGGAGTTCTTCGAAATCGCCATCAACAAAAAGAAATGGGATGCGATGCCGAAAGACCTGCAGGCGATCTGGCGCTACGGCGTTGAGGCGGCGTCGCAAGCTAACTACTGGACCGCGATGAAGAACTACCCGAAGGACCTGCGGGAACTGATCCACAAGGACAAGGTCAACGTGACGCGCACGCCCAAGTCCGTGTTCCAGGCACAGCTCGAGGCTTGGGACGTTCTCAGCAAGAAGCTCTCCGACGAGGATGCGTTCTTCAAGAGGGTGGTGGAATCGCAACGCGAATGGGCCAAGGACGTCTGCTACTACTGGTTCCTGAACGACGCGGAGTTCAAGCTCGGCTACGAACACGTTTTCAAAACCAAGCTTCCGGCGTGATTTCAAGAGAATCGCGCGAGCGAGCGGGGCGGCGTTAATCAGTCGCCCCGCTATTTTTGAGCGGACATTCTGAGTCATGATTGAGCGTTTCATCTACGGCATTGACCTGTTGAGCAGGACGGTGGGGCACGCCTTCGCATGGTGCATCATGATCCTGACCTTCGGCACGTCGTACGAGGTGTTCGTGCGTTACGTGCTGAACAACCCCACCAGCTGGGCTTTCGATTTCAGCTACCTCATGTACGGCGGGCTGTTCTTCATGGCGGGGGCGTACACGCTGTCGCGCAACGGCCATGTGCGCGGCGACTTCATCTATAGGATGTGGCCGCCCAAGGTGCAGGCAATCGTCGAACTCACGCTGTATGTGCTGTTTTTCTTTCCCGGGGTGCTGGCATTGATGGTGGCGGGCTGGTCCTACGGCATCGATTCGTTCAGGATTCGCGAGGTGAGCGTCAACAGCCCGATAGGAATACCAATTTGGCAGCTCAAGCTCCTGATCCCGTTCGGCGCCGGCCTGCTTGCGCTGCAAGGCTGCGCCGAGGTGCTGCGCTGCATACGTTGTATCCGCGATAACCGCTGGCCGCCGCGGTTGCACGATGTCGAGGAACTGGAAACGGCGGTCCGGCGCGAGCAGGAAGACCTTGCCAAAAAGCAGTTAATGCAAGAGCAGCCAAGATGAGCGGTCCAGTCCTTGCCCTGGTGATGCTGGGGTTGTTCATCTTCCTCATCCTGCTCGGGTTCCCCATCGCATTCACGCTGATGGGGATGGCGGTCGGATTCGGCTTCTACGCGTACTACCAGCCCGGGCAGGAATTCTTCGACAACCGGTTGTTCTACCTGTTGACGCAGAACACCTGGAGCATCATGAGCAACGACGTGCTGGTCGCGGTGCCGTTGTTCCTGTTCATGGGCTACGTTATCGAGCGTTCCAACATCCTCGATCGGCTTTTCTACAGCATGCAGGTGGCGCTGCGGCACATTCCGGGATCGATGGCGGTGGCGGCGCTCATCACCTGCGCGCTGTTCGCCACTGCCACCGGGATCGTGGGCGCGGTGGTGACTTTGATGGGTCTGCTCGCATTCCCGGCGATGCTCAAGGCGGGATACGACCAGCGGCTTTCGTCGGGAGTAATCTGCGCCGGAGGCACACTGGGCATCCTGATTCCGCCCTCGATCATGCTGATCGTCTATGCGGCGGTCGCCTCGGTCTCGGTGGTAAGGCTGTACGCCGCGGCGATGATTCCGGGGTTCCTGCTCGCCGGGCTTTACATCGCCTACGTGATCACGCGCGCGGTGATCAATCCGAAGCTTTGCCCGCCGCTGCCAAAGGAAGAGAGCAACGTGCCTTGGGCAAAGGCATTTCTCCTGCTCGCGCAGTCATTCGTGCCGCTCGCCGTGCTCATCCTGTCGGTACTCGGCTCGATCCTATTCGGATTGGCGACTCCGACCGAGGCCGCCGCGGTCGGCGCGCTGGGCAGCCTGCTCCTGGCGGCGGCGTACCGTGCGCTCAGATGGTCGCGCCTGCAGGAGGCGGTCTATCTCACTGCGCGCACCTCGGCCATGGTGTGTTTCCTGTTCGTCGGCTCATGGACTTTCTCGTCGGTGTTTTCGTATCTGGGCGGAGAAGGCATCATCAAGCAGTTCGTGCTCGGCTTGAACCTCAACCCGGTCATGTTCCTGATCCTCTCGCAGGTCATCATTTTCCTGCTCGGCTGGCCGCTGGAATGGACCGAGATCATCATCATCTTCGTGCCGATTTTCCTGCCGCTGCTGCCGCACTTCAACATCGACCCGATGGTGTTCGGCATTCTGGTGGCGCTTAATCTGCAGACCTCGTTCCTCACGCCGCCGATGGCGATGTCGGCGTATTACCTGAAAGGCATCGCGCCTCCTTACGTGGAACTGTGGACCATCTTCAAGGGCTGCTTCCCGTTCCTGGGCTTGGTGTTCGTCACCATGTTCCTGGTGTATGTGTTCCCGCAGTTGATGTTCTGGCTGCCAAACCTGTTCTATGGGAGGTGAAAGCCGCGTGGACGCTTCCCGGCTCAACTGGCTTTCTGCGACCGATGCTGCGCGCGCCATCCGCGATGGCGCCATCAGCGCCGAGCAATTAACCGAAGCCTGCCTGGCACGGGTGCGCGAAGCGGACGAGCAAGTGCGGGCTTGGGCGTTTCTCGACCCCGAGCATGCGCTCAGACAGGCGCGCGCTCGCGACGCCGGGCGCAGCCAAGGCGCGCCGGTCGGCCCGTTGCATGGTGTTCCGGTGGGCATCAAGGACATCTTCGACACCGGGGACATGCCGACCGAGGACGGCAGCGTGCTGCACGCGGGGCGCACGCCGGCTCGCGATGCGACCGTGGTGGCGATGTTGCGGGCGGCCGGAGCAGTAATCATGGGCAAGACGGTGACCACCGAACTCGCGACGTACTCGCCCGGCAAGACCCGCAATCCGCATAATACGGAGCATACCCCCGGCGGCTCGTCGAGCGGCTCTGCCGCCGCAGTCGCCGCCGGCATGGTGCCGCTCGCGCTCGGCAGCCTGACCACCGGCTCGGTGATCCGGCCGGCGTCGTTTTGGGGGGTAGACGGTTTCAAGCCTACGCAC
>JBOIFQ010000334.1:0-13694 GCA_050741655.1 Burkholderiales bacterium
CAGCCACGCCCATACCGGCCCCTGGTGATAGCTGCTGTCGCGCTCCCACACGCCGCCCAGATAATGCGGCCGGAATTCGGGATGCGCGGGAGACAGCGAACGCAGCCCGTATGAAGTCAGAAGTTCATCGCCGCACAGCTTCACCACGCTGGCCTGGACCGGTGCGTCCAGGGGACTGGCCGGCAGGCTCACCGCGAAAATCTGGTTGGGGCGCACCGTGGCATCCATTCCTTGCGGTCCGTCAATCACATCGTAGAGCCCGCCGTTGGCCGGATTGATGAAGCGCGCGAATCCGTCTTTGGCGCGCGCGGCGAGTTCGCGGTAAGGCGAGTCGGGCTGTTTCAGCGCCTTGGCGAATTGCGCCATGGCGTTAAGCGCGTTGTACCAGAGCGCGTTGATTTCCACCGGCTTGCCGGTGCGCGGCGTCACCACCCAGTCGCCGATCTTGGCGTCCATCCAGGTGAGCTGCACTCCCGGCTCGCCGGCTCGCAGCAAGCCGTCCTCGTCCATCTTGATGCCATAGCGGGTGCCGTCGCGATGAAAGCGGATGATTTCCGCCAGCACCGGAAACACCTGCCTCAGCGCCGCGCTGTTCTGGGTAGCGGCGAAATAGGCGCGCCACGCCTCGATATACCACAGCGCCGCGTCCACCGTGTTGTATTCCGGTTTCTCGCCGGCGCCGGGAAAAACATTGGGCAGCATGCCTTGCTCGATGAAGCGCGCGAAGGTTTGCAAAATAGTGAGCGCGCTGCCGTACTGGCCGGCGGCGAGCGTCAGACCGGGCAGCGCAATCATGGTGTCGCGTCCCCAGTCGCCGAACCACGGATAACCGGCGATCACCGATTTGCCGTCCGGCACCTCGGGCAAAGGGCGCGCGAATAAAAACGTATCCGCCGCCAATAGCATCTGGTCTATCCATTCCGGCGCGCCGATCAATTCCGGCACCTGCACCTTGGCACGCCGCAGCAGTGCCGCGTCCTGCGCATGAAAACGCCGCATCGCTTCTTCCAGGTAAGGCGAGACGGCGGCATCGAGGCTGGCGGCGAAACCCACCCATTCTCCGGGCCGCAGCTCGAAATTCGCCTGCCCCACGCATAAATGATTGTCGCGATCCGGCAATCCGCGCTCGCGTTCCACCGGCAAATCGAAATCCTCTATCCAGTCATGGCGGCTTTCAAATGTTCCGCAGCAGGTGCGGAAATGCAGATTGAACCAGTTGGGATGGCGCACGTGCAGGCTGTGAGTTTCACATTCGATGAAAGGATTGAACTGCCACGGCCGGGTGCTGACATGATGATCGCGCGCGTTCACCAGCAGGCGTACCGCGAGCTTGAGTTTGCTATCGGGGAGCGCATCGGGCTCCAGACGGTAAGCGACATAAGTGGTATGGGCGCCGGGTTCGAGCCAGATGCGCTGCTCGATGATGCGTCCGCCGATGGCGTAGCGCCACACCGGCATGCGCCCTTCGAGATGGAACGATTCGATATGCACATGCCCCTGCGGATCCACCACGCCGCTGCCCCAGCGGTTGGTGGCGAGCGGCCATTCGCGGCCGTTCTCATGCACGCTGGCATCGGCCTTGGAGAACACCAGAAAGCGTCCCAGCGGCGGATTCACCGGCGCAATCAATAATCCGTGGTAACGGCGCGTGAGCGTACCCGCCACTGTGCCGGCGGCGTAAGCGCCGAGACCGTTGCCCAGCCACCATTCGCGGCGTTCCGCCTGCTCGATATCGCCGCACACTTCGCGGCCAAAACGGATGAAACTGGGAAGCGTGGTTTTCACGTTAAACTCCTGGTTTTTCTTCATGCCATGATTTCCAGGCGGCTCGCCACTCGCAGCGACCAGGCATAAATAGTGAGTGCGGGATTAACCCGGCTCGAACGCGGCAGAATGCTGCCGTCCACTACATAAAGATTTTCCATGCCGTGCACCTTGCCGTTTTTATCCACCACCGAGGTTTGCGGATCGCGGCCGGCGATCAGCGTGCCGCAGGCATGCGCGGTGGCATCCAGCGGCATGTGTCTTGCCAATGCGAAGTAGCCCTGTTTCAGCAGCGCGCGCTGCAGCGTGCGCACGAAACGCAAGTGCTCGGTGCGCGCTTCGGGCAGCCGCGCGGGGGCGTAATTGAGCTGCGGCAGCGCCGCGCCGTTGAGTTTCGCCGTCACGCAGTTATCGAAATGCGAACCGTCCTCGGTAGTGGCGAAAAAACCGTAGGCGCGGCGGCCGACCATGCCGCCCAGCGCGCGCGGCACGAATCCGGGCAATTGCGTGCCGATGATTTCCTCGGCCAGATTGCCGCCCAATGCCTGCAGGCTGGTGTGCGGAAATGCGTCGTGCAGCAGCAAAGTGGTCTTGCGCAATACATCGCTGGTCGAATTCAAGGAAAGCGCGATCAACGCGGTATTGAGATGGCATTTGTAGTAGCGGCCGACCAGCGGCGCGCTTTTCAAGCTCAATCCGCTCTGACGCAAATAGCTTTGCAGCAGGCGCGGCGAATGCAGCGCGCCGGCGGCGAGCAGCACTTTGGCGGCATAAATTTTGCGGCCGTCGGCGCACACCACGCCGTTGATGCGCGCCGCGGCGCCGGTTTCATGCATCAATGACATAACTTCGGTGCTGGTGAGTATCTGCAGGTTCGGCTGCTGGCGCACGCGCGCGAGCAACGCCGCCTCGCCATCGGCTTTGTGGCCGCTGGGAATCGCGAAGCCGTCGAAGTGCCGCGCTTCCTGCGGGGAATTCAGGATATCCGGATTGAGGCCGATGGCTAGCGGCCGGCTTTGCCAGCGCGCATCCCTTTTTTGCAGGCCGTTGATGATCAGCTGTAAATCCGGCTCGGCGGCGAAAGTGCGCACCTTCAACAGCCGCTCGGCTTCGTCGTAATAGGGTTCGATTTCGGAATAATTAATCGGCCACGGCAGGCAACGATGCGCTTCATCGCCGCCGAATTCATGCGGGTTCATGCGCAACAGCGCCGCGCCATACCATTTGGTTTTGCCGCCGAGGTTGGCGAATTCGCCCGGGATAAAGGCCGCGCCATCGGCATCCATCCAGGTTTCCTGGCATTTGAATTCACCGCGGCGCAGGACTTTATCCACGTCGAGCGTGCTGCCGTCCACCGGCAGCACCGGCCCGCGTTCGATGAGTAAAACTGATTTTCCGGTTTGCGTGAGGTGATACGCGGCGGCGCAGCCGCCAGCGCCGGAACCCACTATCACCACGTCATAATTTGCAGCCATCGGCGTTTCCTCTAGTTGGGTTGAATCAAAAGCAGCGCGTGTCCGTCCGGGTCCTTGACCATCAGCGCCTGGCCATACGGCGCGAGGCGCACGATGCGCGCGGAAATAAAGGCCGCGTTGGCGTGCTCCAGTTTTTGCAGCGTGGCCGGCAAATCGTCCACTTCCAGCACGCTGCGGGTATGGGTGAAATCGCTGACGCGCGCTTCTGGTGCGGCGGCGCGTCCGCCGGCCGGAGTGAGATAATGCAGAAATTCCAGGCCCGGCCCCGCGTCGCGCGCCGGCCGCAAGCCGGTGATGCGCACCACCGCGCCGAAAGCGTTGTCTAGATGTTCCTGGGTTGCGCCGCTGTTCAGACTCGCGCCGGCGACTTTCAATCCCAGCACGTCGCGGTAAAACGCCAGACTCCTTTCGGTATCGGCGATGGTGAAAGCCGAGTGGTCGATGCCGAGAAACAGGCGCTCGCCGGCGGCGTGCCATTTGGCTGCGCCCTTGCCCGGCGGAAAATATAAAAGCTCGAGCGGATGACCGTCGGGGTCCTTGAATTTATAAGCCTGAATTCCGGCTGCCGCCGTGTTCGAGGCGGGAATGGTTTGCGGCGCATCCGAAATCGCCTGCACATTGAAGCGGCTCACCTGACGGTAGGCGCGCTCCATATCGCTCACCACGATGGCCATGTGCTGGAACCACAAATCGTTGGAGCGGCTGTCGAGCGGAATCGGCTGCCCGGCCGGCGTGAGAAACTGGTTCAGCTCCAGCGTTTCGTCGCCCAGCCTGAGGGTGACGATTTTGACGCGCGTGCCGAATATTCCGGTGAGCTCGTCAAAATTGCGGTCGCTGATAATCTGTTCCGAAACTTTTTTGAAACCCAGCGCATTTTCATAAAACGCCACCGAGCGTTCGGCATCGGCCACGGTGCGTGCGAAACCGCGCACCGCGCGCACTTCGGCCAACGCCGAGGCAGCGCACCACAGCAGCGCGATAAACAGCGCCAGCGCGCGCGTCATGCCTGGCATCTCAGCCGCCCTCGCGGAATTCGGGATACAGCGTCATGCCGCCGTCCACGTATAGCGTGGCGCCGGTGACGTAATCGGCCAAGTCGGACGCCAGCCACACCGCGGCGTTGGCGATATCATCGGTCTCGCCCACGCGGTAATACGGAATCAGTTTCAGCAGTTGTTTTTCCGCCGCCGGCGTGTCCCAGGCGGCGGTGTTGATCGGCGTCTTGATGGCGCCGGGCGAAATGCTGTTGACGCGTATCTTGTGCTGCGCCACTTCCTGCGCCAGGGTTTTCATCAGCAGCATCACGCCGCCCTTGGAAGCGGCGTAGTTGGCGTGCCCGGCCCAGGGAATCACATCATGCACCGAGGACATGCAGATGATCTTGCCGGCGGCGCGCGAAATTTCCGGCTGTACGCCGCGGCGCAGGAATTCGCGCACCGCTTCGCGCGCGCACAGGAACTGCCCAGTGAGATTCACCGCCAGCACGAATTCCCAATCGGACAGCGTCATTTCGTGAAACGCCGCGTCTTTCTGCAAACCGGCGTTGTTGACCAGGATATCTATGCTGCCCCAGGTTTTTATCATCTGGCGGAACATCGCCTGCACTTCCGCTTCCTTGCTGACGTCGGCGCGGATGGCGAGCGCTTCACCGCCCGACTTATTTATTTCATTGACTATCTTGTTGGCCTGGTCCTCGCCGCGCACATAATTCACCACCACGCGGGCGCCAGCTTGCGCCAAACCCCTGGCCACGCCCTCGCCGATCCCGGAATTGGCGCCGGTCACCAGCGCGCGTTGCCCTTGCAAATTGATTTGTACGCTCACGTTCTTCACCTAGCCCAGAAAGCGGCGGCGCAAATAGTAATCAACCGAAATCCGTCCCGGGCCATGAAACAGCGGCACCAGCAACAGAATTCCCCAATGCAGATGCTGGCTCAGGCCGGCTTCGGACAAATCGGGATACGAAACCACCGCCACGATATTGAACACGAACAACACCAGCGCCGCGCCGCGCGTGCCCAGGCCGAGCACCAGCAGCACCGGGAAAAACAGTTCGGTGGCGGTGCCGAACACCGCCGCCAGTTCCGGCGGCAGAAACGGCACGTTGTATTCGTTCTCGAACAAGGCCAGGGTCTGCTCCCAGCTCGCGATCTTGGTCAGCCCCGATTTCCAGAACACGCTGGCGACATACAGGCGGATGAATAAATCCAGCAGCGGACTCAGCCATTCCACGCCTTGCAGCAGCGGTTTCGCCATGCGCGCGGCGGTTTCCGTCACGCTCGTTTTCTTGCTCACCATTTCCATGTGTATCTCCTGTTAATCGGAAAGTTCAAAATCCACCAGCGTCGCTTGCACTACGTGACGCTGCAAAAACGCGGCGGCATCAAAAGCAGGATGCGCCGCGAGAATTTCCTCGCAAGCCGGGCCGAATTCCTCACCCGCATGCAGGCGTGCCAGTAAGGCAAACTCGTCTTCTTGCAGCTTTTCCATCGCGACTTCGAATGCGCCGCGCTTCAGCAGCAGCCGTACGCCGCCCGCCGCCAGATCCACCGTGTCTGCGCCCGAGTAACCGGGTTGATTCACTTCCCAGATGCGCGCGACGGGATAAACGGACTCCAGCAAGCGGCAAGCGGGCGCGAGTTTGAAAACCAGGCGCGGATAAGCTTCGGAGCCAAGCGCCGCCAGCGTCTCCAGCCTGAGCGGCCGCGCATCGGCGGCATGAAACGTTTCGTGCAGCAGCCATTCGAGGCGCGCCACATCCGGCAGATAAACCAAGCCCTCGGCGCCAGGAAAAGTTTCCAGAAATTCGGCGAAACTCCCGCCGTACTGATGCAGGTCGCCGCTCACCGAAGGCAGGGCGCGGATATAAGATTCCGCGGCGCGCCGGAAAAATGCTGCTCCGGTGAGCCGCGCCACCACCGGATAAACATCTTGCAGCGCGCGCCGGTAGTTGCTGAATACATTGTTGCGGTAAATTTCCAGACGCGCGCCGCCGGAATCGCGCACGCTCAGCAGCGGCGGGTGCGCCCAGGCAAACGTGCTGTGCGCGAAACTTTTCTGCAATTCACGAAGCGAGAGCATAGCGTTCCTCCATATGGCTCTCGGCTTTTGCCGCTTCGCCCAGCAACACATCGAGCGCCGGCAAATCGGTGTCCCATTCGATGAGCGTGGGCACGCGGCCGAAGCGCGCCAGCGCTTCGCGGTACAAACGCCACACCGGGTCGGCGACCGGTTTGCCGTGAGTGTCTATCAGGCATTGCGGCGATGCTTCGAAACCGGCCAGATGAATCTCCCACACCGAGCTCACCGGAATGCCGCGCAAATAGCGCAGCGGGTCGAAGCCGTGGTTGACCGAATTCACATAAATATTGTTGACGTCGAGCAGAATGCCGCAGCCGGTTTCCGCCGCGACGTGACGCAGGAATTCCCATTCGGTGAGCGTGGAATGCCGGAATTGCAGATAACTGGAAACATTTTCGACCAGGATCTGGCGGCCGAGAACATCCTGCGCCTGGCGCACATGCTCGCACACCACCCGCAGCGCTTCCTCAGTATAGGGCAGCGGCAGCAGATCGTTGAGATGGCGTCCCTCGACCGAAGACCAGCACAGATGCTCGGAAACCAGTCCCGGCTCGATGCGCTGAATCAGCGCTTTGAGTTTTTTCAGATGCCCGGGATCGAGCGCGTCGGTGGAGCCGAGCGACAAGCCGACGCCGTGCAGGCTCAAGGGATAATGATTGCGCGCCTGCTCCAGGAAATACAGCGGCTGGCCACCTTCACCGAAATAGTTTTCGCTGTGGACTTCCAGCCAGCCGATGTCGGGACGCGTGGCCAGCAGCTCGCGGTAATGCGGCGCGCGCAAACCGATCCCGGCACGCGCCGGAATCGCCTGCACACTGAACCTGCTGTCGAGCGCGCCCGCGGCCATGGCCTTATTTCTTGCCTTTGTCCGCCACCAACTTTGCGCCCACGATTTTTTCGCAAGTGCCTTTGGGCAGATAAACCCAGGCTTCGGGGTGGCCGTCGCGGGTGATGGTACCGGCGCACGAAGTCGCGCTGGTGCCGCAGTCGTTCTTGCCGGCTTTGACGATGCCCGCGCATTTTTCGTTGTCGCCCTTGGCCGCCAGTGCCTGGCTGCCGCTGGCGGCGAGGCCGAGAGCGATGAGGCTGGCAAAAGCGGAACGGATGATGGGGTCGGATTGATTCATGAAATGCCTCCTGTGTGAAGTTGAATGTTGAGACCAAAACCGGATATTGCTGGTTTGGTGAATGCAGTATGCGCACCCCACCTCAACGCCACTTCGCCGCAAGTTAAAAGTTTTGTCACAGAGGGTTGAAAATTTGCCGCGGCGGCCATCCCCTGGTTTTTGCGCTTGCAGGCCGGGTGGCAGGTGCTACTATTAAAGGGTTGTTACCTGAGCGGACGGTTTTTGTAACCTAATTTACATGCACCGGCCTATCCGCATGAGCAAGAAACCCTTTAAACATCATCACCCTTCAGCCGCCAGCGGCAACGCGGTGGCCTTTGCAACAGCCGCGGACATAACTTCAAGCAATGCCCCGGCCCCCTCGGCGCAGATCGCCCTGCCGGGCTACACCGTTCACGAACTGCTGCACCGGGGGAGCACGCGCGCCGTCTACCGCGGTATTCGGGTAAAAGACCATCTGCCGGTGGTCATCAAAACCCTGCTCGACAATTTCCCATCCGCGGCGGATAGCGCGGCGTTGCGGCGGGAATACGAAACCCTGAGCGCCATCAAGACCGAGGGCGTGATTCAAGCCTATGCGCTCGAACCCTACGGCGAGAGCATGGCATTGATCCTCGAAGACATCGGCGGCGCGCCACTCAAGACCGGCCTATCCTCCGTCGCAACCGATCTCAGCACATTTCTCGACCTGGCGCTGCAACTGGCCTCCGCCCTCGGAGAACTGCACCGGGCTAATCTCATGCACAAGGACATCAATCCGCGCAACATCATTGTCAACCCGCAATCGCGGCAACTGAAGTTGACCGGTTTCGGTGAGGCGTTTTCCCGCGCCGGCAAGGACGGTGCGCATTTGAGTGCAGCCATGCTGCCATACATGTCACCGGAACAAACCGGGCGCGTGAGCCGCACGCTGGATTACCGTACCGATTTTTACTCCCTGGGTGTGTGCTTCTACGAAATGCTCACGGGCAGCTCGCCGTTCCGTTCGGACGACGCGCTGGAACTGATTCACAGTCACATCGCCAAGACTCCGCCCGCTCCCGCCATAGTCAATCCGCAGATTCCGGAACCGGTCTCGAACATCGTCATGAAGCTGATGGCGAAGACCGCCGAGGAGCGCTACCAGAGCGCGGCGGGGCTGCGACAAGACCTTGCGATCTGCGCGCGCGAGTGGGCTGTGCACCGGCGTATCGCGGCTTTTCCCCTGGCGCAGCGCGACGTCGCGGACCACTTTCTCATTCCACAGAAGCTTTATGGAAGGGAGCGCGAAGTCGATGAAATGCTGATGGCATTCAACCGCGTCTGCCAGGCCGGCAAACCCGCGCCCTCCCTGCTGCTGGTGTCGGGCTACTCCGGCATCGGCAAAACCGCGCTGATCCAGGAACTGTACCGGCCAATCGTGCGCCAGAAAGGCTATTTCATCTCCGGCAAATTCGATCAAATCGTGCGCAACATCCCGTTCGGCGCCTTGATTCAGGCTTTCCGCGCACTGGTGCGGCAGCTGCTTACCGAAAGCGAAAAGCAACTGGCGGCGCGGCGCGACGCATTAACCCGGGCTTTGGGCGCCAACGGCGGCGTGCTGGCCGAAGTAATCCCCGAAATAGAGTTCATCATCGGCAAACAGCCGCCGCCCGTGGCTCTCGGTTCCACCGAGGCGCTGAACCGCTTTCAACGCGTGTTGCAGAATTTCATCGCGGCGATTGCGCGCCCGCAGCATCCGCTGGTGGTTTTTCTCGATGACTTGCAGTGGGCCGATACCGCGACGCTGAGCCTGCTCGAGCCGCTGCTTGCCGGCGGGGAGATTCAGAGCCTGCTGTTGCTGGGCGCTTACCGCGACAACGAAGTGGACGCGGCGCATCCGCTGCTGCGGACCTTGGCTGCGCTGGAAGCGGCGGGAATCCGGTTGCAGCGCGTGGAGTTGGGGCCGCTGCGGCTGCCGGACCTGACACAACTCGTCCGCGATGCGCTGCACGGCGGGATGAACGACGCCTTGCCGCTCGCGCAACTGGTACAGGACAAGACCGGCGGCAATCCGTTCTTCGTGACGCAGTTTCTGAAGACTCTGGAACAGGAGGGGTATTTCAAGTTCGATGACGCACAAGGCCGCTGGACCTACCGCATTGAAGCCATTGCCGGCGCGCCACTGACGGACAATGTGGTAGATCTGATGACGCGCAAAATCCAGCGGCTCTCCGTCAGGACTCAGCGCGCCCTGACGCTCGCGGCCTGCATCGGGAATCCGTTTGATCCGCACTTGCTCGCCATCGTCAGCGAACAATCGCCGCAGACGGCGGCGGATGATCTGGGAGAAGCGATCAATGAAGGATTGATCCTGCCGGTGCAACATCATTACGGCGGCGCCGAAAGCTGGAATTCGGAAACCGCTTCCCCCGCCTATTCTTTTCTGCATGACCGGGTGCAGCAATCCGCTTATGCGCTGATTCCAGATGAGCACAAACAGAGCGTGCATTTGACGGTGGGCCGGCTGCTGCGCTCACTCATGGATCTCAAGCAAGCTGATACCAGGCTGTTTGACCTGGTTCACCATCTGAACCTCGGAGGCAGTCTGATCACGGACACCGCGGAGCGCCTCGCCGTCGCCCGCCTCAACCTGAGCGCCGGACAAAAAGCCAAGTCCTCGACCGCGCATAAAGCAGCGCTGGATTATCTGCAGACGGGTTTGAGTCTGCTCGACGAGACGTGCTGGCAGTCCGATTATGAACTCGCTTTCGCCTTGCATCTCGAGGCTGCCGAAAGTCAGTATCTGTGCGGCGATTTCGCTGCCGCGGAACGGCATTTCGAATGGCTGCTGCCCAAGGCGAACACGCTGCTCGATAAAGGACAGGTATATAAGCTCTGGATACTCGGGTACGAGAGCCTGTCCCGCTACGCCGATGCCATCCGCATAGGGCATCAGGGCCTGGCTCTGTTTGGCGTGTCGTTTCCCGCTCTCGATCGGCAGCGGGAGCAGGCGCTGGAAAGTGAAATCTCGGCCATTCAATCGTTGCTGGGCGAACGCAGCATCGCAGCGCTGATCGATATGCCGGTTATGCGGCACCCGGAAACACGGATGGTGATGCAGTTGCTGGCGAATCTGCATACCCCATGCTATCTGTCGGGTAACAAAATACTCACGCTGCTTAATACCACCGCGATGGTGCGTTTGTCGCTGGCGCACGGCAATATCGAGGAATCCGCTTACGCCTACGTGCTGCACGCGATGAATGTGGGGCCCATCCGCAAGGACTACGAAGCGGCTTACGAATTCGGGATGCTGGCCCTGCGTCTCTCCGAGCGCTTTAACAATCCCGGACTGCGCGCCAGGGCATTGATGAATTTCGCCTGGAACGTCAGCCTCTGGCGCAAGCCGCTGCAAGACTCCTTGCCTCTTAGCCGCGAAGCGTTCCGGCTCGGCAATGATTCCGGCTTGTTCGTCGACGCCGCTTACGCCCTGTTCAACGAATGCTGGCTCACTCTGCTCACCGCCCATAACCTGGACACTCTGCAGACAGCCTGCGCTCCCAACGTGGAATACACCCGGCGCGTGAAGATGGAGCATTTTGCCATCGGTGCGCCGCAGGTGATTTTGCAATGGGGCCGCGCGTTGCAAGGACTCACCGAAAATCCTTGTTCTCTGACCGACGCGAATTTCGATGAGGATAAGTTCCGGCGTGACTACCGGCAGGAAAGCATTTTTCAGATGTTCTACCTCGACACCAAATTGGCACTGCTCTACACCTTCGGTGAATATCGCGCGGCGTGCGAAGTGGCGGCAAAAGCCAGGCGAATCATACGGGATTACACCGGCATCATCTGGGACCAGATCAGGGTCTACTATCACGCGCTGGCGTTGGCGGCGCTGCCTGCCGGCGTTGAAGAACGTAAGCAAACAGTAAAAAAGCTGGCCGCTCTCAACAAGCAGTTGAAACAGTGTGCGGAAAATTCTCCGCAGAATTTTCTGCCTCAGCATTTGATCGTCTCGGCGGAGATCGCCCGGTTGAAAGGAAAGGTGGCGGAAGCTATTCTGCTCTATGAGGCGGCCATAGAAGCCGGCGCCAAACAGGAATGCCCGCGCGAGAGAGCGCTGGCGAACGAACTTTATGCACGCTTCCGGCTGCAACGCGGGGAAACGAAGCTCGCTGCCTTGTTCATGGCCGAAGCCCGCGCCTGTTATGCGCAGTGGGGCGCCGCGGCCAAGGTGGCGGAACTGGAGCGCAGGTATTCCGAGCTCCTGATTCGCAAAACGGAGCGCCGCGCGCGCGCCGCCTCCAAAGACATGGCTGCCGCGGCCGGGACTGACACCGGCACGCTGGATCTGTTCAGCGTGATGAAAGCCGCGCAAGCCATCGCCGGCGAGATCGAGTTGGAACAACTGCTCGCCAAGCTGATGCGCATCGTCATCGAGAATGCGGGCGCCGAGAGCGGCAGCCTTCTGCTCGAGCACGACGGCGCGTCATTGGTTTATGCCGAGGGCGCGCCGGACTCGATCTCGGTGAAGGTAGGCGGCATTCCGCTCGCCGAGGCGCGCAGCCTGCCGGCAAGCATTATCAACTACGTACGGCGGACGGCGCAAAGTGTGGTCATCGCCGACGCGCAAAGCGATGACCAGTATGGCGTTGACCCGCACATCGCGCGACACAAATCGCGCTCGGTGCTGTGTGTCCCGGTGCTCAACCAGGGCCGCCCGACCGGCATACTTTACCTGGAAAACAACCAGGTCGGCGGCGCATTCACTCCGGAGCGGATTCAGATTATCCGTATGCTCTCGGCTCAGGCCGCGATAGCGCTTGAAAATGCCAAGTTGTTTGACGGGCTGAAACAGGAAATCGCCGAACGCAAACGCGCCGAGGAGCAGGTGCGCGAACAGGCGATGCTGCTCGATAAGGCGCATGACGCCATCGGCGTGCGCGACCTCGATGACCGAGTCATTTACTGGAATAAGGGAGCGCAACAACTTTTCGGCTGGAGCGCTGAAGAAATCCTCGGCCAACACGCTCCCGGCATTCTTTATCCCGATCCCGCCCAATGCGATGAACCGGCGCGCAAAGTGCGCGAGAGCGGGAACTGGAGCGGCGAGATGCGCATGCGCACAAAAAGCGGCGCCGAGGTGATGGTTGGCAGCCGTTGGACCCTGGTGCGCGGGGACGATGGCCAGGCCAAATCCATACTGGTGATCAGCACCGATATCACCGAGAAAAAAAGAATGGAAGGAAATATGTTGCGCGCCCAGCGCATGGAAAGCATAGGCACGCTGGCCGGCGGTATCGCCCACGACCTGAATAATCTGCTGGCGCCTATCATGCTGGCGGTGGACACCCTGAAACTGAAACCCGATTATGAACGCCGCCCGCAGCTGCTGGAAATGATCGAAGCCAACGCCAAACGCGGGGCCGAGATGGCCAATCAAGTGCTGTCGTTCGCGCGCGGTGTCGAAGGCAAACGGGTAACGCTCAATCCCCGCCATCTGATCCGGGAAATTGAAAAGATTGCCCGCGAAACTTTTCCCCGTTCTATCGAGATGCAGACCAAATTCACCCGCGGCTTGTATATGGTTTCCGGCGACGCCACGCAAATGCACCAGGTTTTATTGAATCTGGTACTCAACGCGAGGGACGCCATGCCGAATGGCGGCGTGCTCAAGATCGGCGCCGAGAACCTCATGCTCGATGAGAGCTATGCGCGCATGCATGCGGATGCCCGCCCCGGACCGTATGTGGTCATCACTGTCGCCGACAGCGGTAGCGGCATTGCGCCGGAACTTCAGGAGCGGATATTTGAACCGTTCTTCACCACCAAGGAAATCGGCAGAGGGACCGGGCTGGGTCTTTCCACGGCGGTGGGAATAGTCAAAGGCCATGGCGGATTCTTCACCGTGTACAGCGAACCCGGAAAAGGATCGAAGTTCAAGGTTTATCTGCCCGCGTTGCAATCGTCCGCGGCGCGCGAAGCAGAGGAAAAACGCGAGTTGCCCGCCGGTAACGGCGAACTCATACTTGTGATCGACGACGAAGGCGCGATCCGCGAAGTGACCAAAACGACTCTGGAAGCGCACGGTTATCAGGTGCTCACCGCCGGCGACGGAACCGAGGCGCTGGCTCTCTATGCAAAACGAAACGACGCGATCAAGGTGGTGCTGACGGACCTGATGATGCCGTACATGGATGGCGCCGCGACTGTCAGGGCGCTGGAAAAAATGAATCCGCAAGTAAAAATAATCCTCTCCAGCGGCATGCCGGCGAATACCGGC